>NZ_JAQKGU010000012.1 GCF_028532725.1 Desulfovibrio sp. Fe33 | reverse complement strand
CTCCGGGGGCCTGATCAGGCCCCCGGAGCCGAAACAGAAACGGTAAAAGTGTTACCTATGTTCCCGGGCAGAAGTGTTACCCATGTTCCTGGTTGCACAGAACCCTTTTCAAAGGGTTTTTCCTCCCCTTCCCCCGGCCGCCGGAGGCGCAAACAAAAAAAGAGGCGGACGCGCATCGCGCGTCCGCCTCTTTGGTAGTTCATTCTGCGCGGGCTAGTCTTCGTCGGCGACGAATTCGGAGATGGCGCATTCGGTGGTCAGGAGCATGCTGGCCACGGAGGCGGCGTTTTGCAGGGCGATGCGGGTGACCTTCTTGGGATCGATGACGCCTGCGGCGACGAGGTTGGTGTACTCGCCGGTGGCGGCGTTGAAGCCGTTGTTGCCCTTGAGTTCCTTAACCTTTTCCACGATCACGGAGCCTTCGAGACCGCAGTTGTTGGCGATCTGCTTGAGGGGCTCTTCGATGGCGCGGGCAATGAGCTCAATGCCTGCCTGTTCGGTGTCGTCGTCGAGCTTGAGGGTCTTGAGGACCTTGCCTGCACGGACCAGGGCGGTGCCGCCGCCGGGCACGATGCCTTCGTCAACGGCGGCGCGGGTGGCGTTCAGAGCGTCGTCCACGCGGTCCTTGCGTTCCTTCATCTCGATTTCGGTGGCTGCGCCGACCTTGACCACGGCAACGCCGCCGACCATTTTGGCCAGGCGTTCCTGGAGCTTTTCACGGTCGTAGTCGCTGGTGGCGTTCTTGGCCATGTTGGCGATCTCGTCGCAGCGGTTCTTGATGGCTTCCTTTTCGCCTGCGCCGTCCACGATGATGGTGTTCTTCTTGCCGACCACGACCTTGTGGGCGGTGCCGAAGTGTTCGGGACGGATGGATTCCAGGGTCACGGCGGTGTCTTCGGAAACCGGGGTGGCGCCGGTCATGATGGCGATATCGCGGATCATTTCCTTGCGGCGGTCGCCGAAGCCCGGGGCCTTGACGGCGCAGACCTTGAGGGCGCCGCGCATGGCGTTGATGGTCAGACCGGCCAGGGCGTCGTTCTCGACGGTCTCGGCCACGATGAGCAGGGGCCGGTTGGCCTTGGCCACGGCTTCGAGGATGGGCACCAGCGGCTTGATGTTGGAGATTTTGTTCTCGGCCAGGAGGATGAACGGATTCTCGAAGGTGACGGTCTGTTCATCCTGGTTGTTGACGAAGTAGGGGGACAGGTAGCCGTTGTCCCACTGCATGCCTTCGACGACGTCCAGCTCGGTGGTCAGGCCCTGGGATTCCTCAACGGTGATGACGCCGTTGTCGCCGACCTTGTCCACGGCCTCGGCCAGGATTTCGCCGATGGTGGCGTCGTTGTTGGCGGAGATGGTGCCGACCTGGGCGATTTCGGAGGTCTTCTTGATGGGCTTGGCCATCTTGTCCAGTTCCTCGACAATTGCGGCCACGGCGGCGTCGATGCCGCGCTTGAGGGACATGGGGTTGCGGCCGGCGGCCAGGAGCTTGACGCCTTCGTTGAAGACGGACTGTGCGAGGACGGTGGCGGTGGTGGTGCCGTCGCCTGCGATATCGTTGGTCTTCTTGGCCACTTCCTTGACCATCTGGGCGCCCATGTTTTCGAGCTTGCCCTCAAGGTCGATCTTTTCGGCCACGGTCACGCCGTCCTTGGTCACCTGAGGAGCGCCCCAGGTCTTTTCAATCATGACGTTGCGGCCTTTGGGGCCGAGAGTGACCTTGACCGCGTCGGCCAGGATATTGACGCCGCGCTGCATACCTTCGCGGGCGACGGCTTTGTAATCGATTGCTTTTGCCATTGTTCAGAATCCCTATGAAATGTGAGTGTCAGAAGTTGTTGTTGTCGGTCCGGCCGTCCGGATGGACCCGCGTCAGGGGGCGGGGAGGATCAATGTCGGATGGCGGTCTTCCCGCGCCGGTTCAGATCCTCCGCCGAGACGCGGTGAACGGATTTAGGCAAACACGCCGAGGATGTCGTCTTCACGCATGATGATGAGATCGTCGCCATCCATCTTGAACTCGCTGCCCGCGTACTTGGCGAACAGGACGATGTCGCCGTCCTTGACGGTCTTGCACTCGGGACCGGCGGCGATGACGATGCCGTTCTGGGGTTTTTCCTTGGCGGAATCCGGGATGTAGATGCCCCCGGCGGTCTTTTCCTCTTCTTCCTTCCTCTGGACGATGACACGGTCATTAAGCGGTTTCAAACCCATGAAAAGTCTCCTTATGATGTCTTCACCGCAAGCTTGGCGGCGTGTGTTTCGACTGGGCCAAGAGATAAGTACGCGGCGCACGGTGTCAACAGCCACGGCGGATATTTTTCCGGGTCGTCCGGCGGTTCGGTTGAAATCCTGACCGAAGCGGAGTAACAATGCGAAGATAGAAAAATCAAATAAACATGGTAAACGGGAGCTGATACGACATGGAATCCTCACAGCAACGGCTGGTGGTGGTCTCCAATCGCCTTCCCGTCGCCCTCAGCAAGGAGGCGGACGGCTGGAAGCTCAAGCAGGGGTCGGGAGGGCTTGTCACGGCCATGGCTCCGGTGCTCAAGAACCGGGGCGGCATGTGGATAGGCTGGTCCGGGGCGGCGGAGCCCGAGGCGGACATGGAGGAGCTTTTCTCCGAATTCACGGAGGAGGCTGGCTACGAGTTGTGCACTGTGCCCCTGACCCAGGAGGAGGTGCGGGGCTACTATGACGGTTTCTCCAACGAGATCATCTGGCCGCTGTTTCATGATTTGCAGAGTCTCTGCCGATTCCACCCCCGTTACTGGCGGACCTACCTGGATGTGAATTTCAAGTTCGCCGAGGTCGTGGCCCGGCGGTCGTCGGCCGACGACTACATCTGGATTCAGGACTACCACCTCATGCACCAGGCTTTTTTCCTCAAGTCCATGGGCGTCAGGCGCAACATCGGTTTTTTCCTGCATATCCCCTTTCCCCCGCCGGACATCTTCATGAAGTTGCCCTGGCGCGCCAAGCTGATCCAGGCCCTGACCGAGTTCGATCTGGTGGGTTTCCAGACGATTCAGGACAGGCGTAACTTCGCCGCCTGCCTGCATCGGCTTATGCCCGAGGCGAGGGTCGAGGGGCGGGGCGCGGTGGTGACCGTCAACATGAGCAACCGCTCGTTCCGGGCCGGAGCCTTTCCCATCTCCATCGACTATGCCCAATTTTCGGAGATGGCCGCGCGTCCCGACGTGGCCCGGCAGGTCTTCGATCTCAAGGAGGCGTTGCGGCATCGCAAGATTATTCTCGGCGTGGACCGCATGGACTACACCAAGGGCATCCCCGAGCGTATCCGGTCCATCCAGACCCTCTTGCGCCGTTATCCCGATCTCATGGGCAAGGTGAATTTCGTCCAGATTGCGGTGCCGAGCCGCGAGGAGGTGGACGAATACAAGGAGCTGAGAACCGAGATCGAACAGTTGGTGGGACGGGTCAACGGCGAGTTCTCCTTTCCCGGGTGGGTGCCCGTGCACTATCATTACAGGAGCCTGCCCCACGACGAACTGGTGGCCTATTACGCGGCCGCGGATGTGGCTCTGGTGACACCGTTGCGCGACGGCATGAACCTGGTGGCCAAGGAGTACTGCGCCTGCAACAACAAGGGGAACGGGGTGCTGGTCCTGAGCGAATTCGCAGGGGCCGCCGCCCAGCTTCAGCGGCACGCCTATCTGGTCAATCCTTACGATGTGGAAGGCATCGCCAAGGCGTTGCACCGCGTCCTGTTCTGGCCCAGGGAGGAGTGCAAGGCGCATATGTCCAAGCTTCGCGAGCAGATTCGCCGCAACAATATCTTCCGCTGGGTGGACTCCTTCCTCAGGGCGGGCATTGCCAAGTCGCTGGAGGATTTCCCCGAAGTGGAGACTGTCCACTTCAACAGGGTCTAGCCATGCTCATTCTCAAGTGCGCGGATTGCCGCCGCAAGCTTTGGAAGTATTTCAAGATAGGGCCGGGCGAGGTGCACCGTTGCCATAAGGACCGCATCCACAAGGTCTGGAACATGGAGGAACGGGAGGGCAAGGTGTTCTGCCCCTGCGGCCGCGCCGTGGGCATCGATCGGGGGAGCTACTACACCATGGACAAGAAGGCGTTTACCTACAAGGGCACTAAAACCAACGGTTGACAGACGCCCCGTTTTTCGGAAAGCATATATAATTTACTGTAATGGAACCATGAACAAGGAGTCGGCCTTGAAGACCCGCGTATCCCTTTTCGTCCTGATGCTGATGGTGTGCATGACCTCCGCCGTCCTGGCCGCTGAACAAGCCCGGACCGTCGAGGATTGCGGAGCCATCCCCTGGGGCGAGCCCATTTCCGCCGTCGAGGAGATCACGTATTCTCACACCGCCGACGGGGTGAAGTATTACCGCGTGAACAAGGTCGAGCCGTGCGGTGTGTTCCGCATCCAGGGCGCGAACGTCACTTACGGATTCCTGGAAGGCAGGCTCTATACCGTGCTGGTGGAGATCGCCAAGGCCCAGGACGTGAAGCAGGTGGTGGCCACCCTCATGGAGTCCTACGGGCTGCCCGATCACAAGAAGGTCGACGGCTGGGACGAGTACCGTTGGGAAACCGATGACCTGAGGGTCAAGCTCAAGAGCCAGTTCGTCACGGACCGCATCAAGATCGGCATGTACTACAAGCCGTTGGCCCCGAAGAAATAAACGGCCTTTCACCCGACCCGCGAGGCCGCCCCGTCCGGGACGGCCTTTTCCGCATCCTCTTGCCTTTCGCCCCGCGGGACGTATCTTGTGCATGGAGGAACCCATGTCGAAACAGATGAAGAACTTCCTGACCATCGCCGGGATCATCGTTCTGGGGGCGTTTCTCGCCTTTCTGTACGACTGCATATCCGGACTTGCCGATTTCGCCGGGCGTATCGACCCGGCCCTGGCCCCCTGGGTCTTCTGGATTCTCTTGGCCGCGGTGCTCGGCTCTCTGGGGTGGTGGGCCTCCCTGTTGCTGGTCCGCCCCCGGCCGCTTCTGGTTCATGCCGACCCCACGCCCGAGGAGATGGAACGCTTTCGCCGCGAGTTGGTGAAAAGGTTGTCCAGGAACCGCATCCTCAAGAACGAAGGCGTGGCCGTACGCGATGAGGAAGACCTTGAAGCCGGGCTGACCGTCCTCAGGCAGAAGGCGGACGACGAAATTCGTTCCACGGCCAAGCGGGTGTTCATCGGTTCGGCGGTGTCCCAGAACGGGCGTCTGGACGCCCTGGTGGTGCTTTTTCTCATTTCACGCCTGGCCTGGCGCATATCCAAGCTTTATGCCCAGCGGCCCCATTATCGGGAGCTGGTCAACCTGTATGTGAATATCGCGGTGACGTCGTTTCTGGCCGGGTCCATCGAGGAGTTCGGCATCGAGGAATACGTCCACGAATTGATGGGGCCGCTGGTGGCCGGGTCCGCCCTGGGGGCCATGCCCGGAGCCGAGGCCGTGGCCGGGACCGTGACCAGCTCCATCCTGAGCGGTTCCACCAACGCGCTGCTGGCCATGCGTTGCGGCATCGTGGCCCGCAACTACATGAGTCTTGACCTGGCCCGGCGCGGAGCCATGCGCCGTTCCGCCACTCTGGAGGCGGCGCGCATGTTCATGTCCATTTCGGGCGAGACCGTGACCCAGGTGACCAAGCTGCTGGTCAAGGGGTCCACCAAGGCGGTCGCTGGCGGGACCAGGAAGGCGTTCTCCAGCGTCGGCAAGTCGGTGACGGGTGCGGCCGGTTCGGTCGGCCGGACGGTCTCAGGGGCCGCCGGAGCCGTGGGCGACGGGGCGAAGAACGTTGGGCGCGGTGTCACGGACACCACCCGTTCCGTGGTGGACGGCGTAGACCGGGCCGTGGGCAAATGCGTTGGAGCCGTCAAGGGCTCGGCGCGCAAGGCCCGGGACGCGGCCGGAGTGGCCGGGCGTGCTGTCGGCAAGGTTGGAAAAGGCGTGGGCGGCGTGGCCGGTTCGGCCAAGGGCGCTCTGCGCTCCACGGGCAAGTCCGTGGAAAAGGGCGTTCGCTCGGTCCGCGATACGGTTTTGCGTCGGAAAAAAGGGAAGAATCCGCCCGAAGACGGCTAAAGCACGCGCCGTGCGCCCAGATAATGCTCGGCCCAGAAGGGCGAGTTTATATTCGATTCCATGACCCGTTTGCCGGAGCTGGGGGAGTGCACAAAGGTGCCCCGGTCGGTGACGACCCCTACGTGCAGGGATTTGCCGCCCTTGTCCACCTGATGGAACACCAGGTCGCCGGGCCGGATGTCCCTGCGCGCGACAGGGTCTCCGGCTCCGAGTTGCTGCCAGGACATGCGCGGCAGGTTCACCCCGTTGCTGTGGTAGACGTACCAGATGAATCCCGAGCAGTCGAAGCCGGTTTGGGGCGAATAGCCTCCCCATTTGTAGGGAGCGCCGATGAGCGACCGGGCCGTGCGGATGATCTTTTCCGCTTTGGGCGAGGCGGTCGCGCCTGGAACCATGGCGTCGGGCTGGACCGGCGGGGGGACGGTCCCGGCGCAGGCGCAGAGCAATAGCGCGCAGGCCGCAATGGCGAGCGGCGGCGCAATACGTATGATTCCCCGGCGCGCCTTCATCCGTTGCCTACGGTTTGCGTTTGATCCGCAGGAAGGATTTGACCGAGCGCGCTTCGGGCACGGACTTGGCGTAATCGATGATCTTGTCCCGTTCGGCGGTCGAGCCGACTATGCCGAGCAGGACCACGTTGCACTGTACGGTTTTGATCTCCACGTTGGTGGACCAGATGTTCTTGTCCTGCACGAGCAGGTTCTTGACGTTGGCGTAGAGTTGCAGGTTGTCGGTGGTGCCGCAGGAATCGTCGGCCTTCTTGGGCAGCAGGTATGTGGTGACGGAGCGCACGCCATCCACGGACTTGGCGATCTGGACGGCCCGGTCCACCTGCGCGCGGGATTCGTATTCGCCCACGACGTAGACCAGACCCTCGTAGCTGGACGCGTCGAAGTCCATGTATTTGACGAGATCGTCCGCAAGGAATTCCTTTTCGATGAGGAAGGCAATTTTTTCATCGTTGGCGTATTCGCCGACATTGCGTTCCTCCACGGCCACGTCATAGACCGCACAGCCGTTGGCGAACAGGCCCACGGCCAGCAGCATGAGAAGCGAGAGGACAGTATTTACGCGGTGCATGGGATTCCCCCTGAGATTTTCTAGATATTCTCTATATACCGATTTTGCGGACCGGAAGCAACCGCTCCGGAACGCTCCCGCCATTGACCCAGGCTCCATATTTTATCATACTGCTTATATTGTTTTCCGGAGGTTGCGATATGAAAGGAATTCTGCTGATTGCGGTGTTGTCCGGGATGCTGCTTGCCGGGTGCGGGCCGAAGCGGCCTGTGCTCTATCCCAATGCGCATCTGGACGAGGTGGGGATGCAGGTCGCCCAGGCCGACATCGACGATTGCGTCATGAAGGCCGAGGCGGCCGGGGCCAATGCGTCCGACACTGGAGCCGCCGCCGGAAATGTGGGGAAATCCGCAGCCATCGGCGCGGCCGCCGGAGCGGTGTTCGCCGCCATCATGGGCAATGATGTGGGCCTCGCGGCCGCCGCCACGGGTGGCGCGGCAGCCGCCGGAAGCGCGGTCAACGAAGGGTTCAAGTCCGGCGATCCCGCTGCGATCCACAAGAATTTCGTCGATCGCTGCCTGCGCGAAAAAGGCTATGAAGTCATCGGCTGGAAATAGGAGAAGATCATGAAACGCATCATTTTGCCCGGCACCCTCCTGCTCGCCATGTTCCTTATGGTCGGTTGCGCCGCCAGGGGGCCGTTCACCGAGGAGCGCAAGGGCAACGTCATCACCTATTCCCGGCCGGAAACCGGGAACGCCGTGACCGTCACCCTGGGCGACGCGCTCAAGTACGACAAGCGGGTCCGCCGCGACTTCATGGGCGCGAGCATCGAGGGGCACCTCTACCGCGCCGGGGACGATACCTCGGTGTTGGTTTCCAGCATGGTCCGCAAGGAGTTCGAGGACCTCATCGGGCGGGATTTGGAGGCATGGCCGTCGGGATCAAGGCATATCCGCCGCATACCTCCTGGCTGCCGCGCTTGTGCAGGCTGGTCCGGGCCTATGTGGTCTCCCTGGATTGCGGCGTTGCGGTCGCGGTCAAGTTCGGTCCGCGCTACGAAGGCGAGTGCGACGGCATGATCTCCGAGGAAGAGTACATGGCCGAGCACCTGGACGAGGTGGCCGAGTTCGACCGCAGGGCCGAAGAGGATATTTCCATAAGCTGGTAGGCCCGGGGGATCAGTCGAAGAGTTGCGCCAGCGCCTTTTCGAGCGATTCCCGGTCCGGCTCCCATCCCCCCGACCAGGCCGGTTTCAGGCTGAGTGTCCGTTCCCCGGCGCGCATGGCGTAGCAGTGCAGCCGCATGGACGTGCGGGATTTGCTCTGGCCGTATTTCCTGTCCCCGACCACCGGGTAGCCGCGCGAGGCGAGTTGCACCCTGATCTGGTGCGTGCGTCCGGTGAGCAGCCGCACGGCCAACAGCGAGCGGTCCTTGCTCACGGACAGCCCAGCGACCCGCGCCAGCGCGGTTTTGCCCGTCCCCGTGCGTACCCGTTCCTTGCCCGGAGCGCCGGATTTCTCCATGACATCCTCCAGCAGCGCGCCGTCCGGCTCGCACCACCGTCCGTCCACCCAGGCCAGATAGACCTTGGCCACGCCGCCGGATGCGAAGAGGTCGTTGAGCTCGCGCAGGGTTCCGTAGCTCTTGGCGGCCAGGAGCAGGCCGGAAGTGTCCCGGTCCAGCCGGTGCGCCAGGGTGGGCATGAAATCCGCGTCCCGGAACATCGCCCGCAGTCTTGCCGTGACCGAGTCCTCCACGCCGTCGCCGCCGTGGGCGGCCAGACCGGCTGGCTTCGCCACGGCCAGGACCTCGTCGTCCTCATAGGCTATGACCAGGCTGCCCGCTTCGGATACGGTTTTGCCTTCGCCCGGTGAGTATGGCGGAATGCGCACGGTCTGTCCCGCCTCGATGCGGTCGAAGGGCTTTTTGCGGCCCTTGTCCACGCGCACCTGGCCCGTCCTGATCCATTTCTGGATGGCCGAGCGCGGCACGTCGCCGGTCAGCCTTCGTTCGAGGAATTGCAACAGCTTCTGGCCTGATTCGGCCTGTGTGACGATGATGAATTGTGTTTCCGGCATGGTATGTGGGGTGAGGGGGCCTCCGGCGGCCGGGGGAAGGGGAGGGAAAACCCTTTGAAAAGGGTTCTTCCCTTCCCTTCCCCCGAACTTCCATCCCCTCCTTTTCCTAAACTTTTTGAGTGCCTTCGGCGGGGGCTGGAGGGTGAGTTATTTTTTGTACCAGGAGCCGTCCGGGCTTTGCAGCCAGGTGCCGCGAGGGGCGGTCTGGGCGATCTTGGCCGCGCGGCGTTGGCCCACCAGCGCGGGGGTGGTCCCAGCCTTCTTGGCGATAAGGCCGTACGCCTCGGCGCGGTCCCGGTTCTCGGCGGCCACAACGTCGGCCTGTTTTTGCGGTCCCCGGAACGCGAGGAAGCCCTGGTTGTTTTCGCCCACGATGCCGTCGGCCAGCAGGGCGGTGATGACGGGTTTGCGGGCTATGATGCGGTCCTTGATATCCCCGGCCAGGACCGTGGTCGCGGCCAGGCTCAAGGCCAGGCAAAGGGTGAGGACGAGAGTGATCTTATTGCGCATTGGTCGCCTCCGGTTCAACAGGTGCTTCATCGATGTCGGAGAAGAAATCGTCCAGGGCCCGGTCGACCCGGACGTTCACGTCGATGGTGATGTGGATGGGCTTGACCTCGACCGGGGCCACTTCCACCTTGTGGCTGGACGAACAGCCCCAGGCGGACAGCAGCAGAAGGCAGGCCGTCACGGCTACGTAATCTTTCATGGCATTCTCCTATTCGATCATGCGTGCGATGTCTTTATAAAGCAAAATGCGGTCCAACGGTACGCTGAAATTGACGTCCAGGCGCAAGCCCTGGAAATTCGATCCCTTCACATCGCCCGTGACCCGCAGGAAGCCGCCGAATTCACGCTTGTAGACGAAGGGCAGGGTGGAAGCGGGCTTGCCGTCCACGGACAGCCGGACCAGCAGGTCTTCGCCCACGGTGTCCGCCTTGATGCGCACCCATTTGTATTGGTAATCCCGGACCGCCTCCCGGGCCAGTTCCAACTGGCCGCGTTCGGGCGTGCCCTCGGGGATGGCGGCCACTAAATCCTGCATGGCCTCCACCCGGATGGTCCCGCCCTCGCCGGGCGTGGAGTGCAAAAATCCGCTGTTGAACGAAATTTTCCCATTTTTCCAGCTCACGGGCAACTCGCCGGACAGCGCCGCCTCGCCCTCGGCCTTGGCCAGGCCGAGCTGGGACAGGATTTCGGAAAGCTTCAGCTCCGAGCAGAACAGGGTGATTCCGTATTCCCTTGATTCCGGCACGATACGGAAAGCCTTGCTGGACACGTGCCCTCCGCACCAACGGAAACCGGCCTCTTCCACCAGGATGGAACCCATGGATTCCAGTTGGTAGACGATTTTACCCTTTTTCAGGAGGATGTCGCCCGCCTTGAGCGAATCGAAGGTCAGGGTCTGGGCCGGTGCGCTGCGCAGGGTGAACAGGTCGGGGGTGGAGTAGGTCAGTTCTATGCCGTCAACCATCGTGCTCCCCTCGCTCAGGGTCAGCCTCCCGCCGGTCAGGGACGCCTTGGCCCGGCTTTCCAGGCCGCGCGGGCTCATGGACACGCCGCCTTCGGCCTGGAGGGTTCCGTCGAGCTCGACGCCCTTGAGTCCGGGCGACAGGGCCGCCGGGCTGAATCCACGGGGAAGCGTGTAGCCGTCTACCTTGAAGGTTATGTCCGATTCGTTGTCGATCAGTGACGATTGACCGGAAAAGGGAACCCGGAGACCGGGAAGCAGGTCGGTGCGCAGTGTGCCTGCGTAGGCCAGGTCCGTGCCCATCTGGTGTACCTGCGCCCGGACGTCGCCGAGTTTGTGTTTGTCCAGGGCGAGCCTTGAGAGGGTGATGGCCCCCGCCTTGTTGGATTTGGGCGCGGGCCATTTGAGCGGCAGCGTCATGCGCATGGAGCCGGAAGAGAATCCGCTGTTGGCCAGCCCAGTCCCGCGGGTGGCGCAGTCCAGCACCACGTCCGCCGAATCCGGACCGGCTTCGCCCTGCATGGAAAAGATGAACCCGTTGAGGGTGAGAACCCTGCCGGAGGCCTGCACAACCAGCCTGTCAGGGTTGGCGGCAGTCAGGGAGACGTTCCACAGTTTTTCGCCGTCCGCCTTGCGCGTCATGTCGAGCCTGCCGCCCATTTCCACCCCGGCTCCGGCCAGGGAGAATTGCGCGAACAGTTCGTTTTTGTTCAGCCTGCCGGATGGAATGGTGAGGGAGGCGGGATAGGGCGCTTCTAAGGCGACGCGGCTTACGGAAAATCGGATTTCCCTCTCCTTAATTCGCCCCTTGACCTCGACCGTCGCGTCTTCGGCCAGCCGCACGCCGAGCGCGCGCAGATCGCTTCGGGTCAGGGCCATGGAAAATCCGATCCCGGCGTCGGCTGAAGCGGCCAGGTCGATTTCGGCTTCGGCAGCGAGGTCTGCGGTTCCGGCCACAGGAACGGGCAGGAAATCGCCGAACGCCTCCACGCGCAGCGCGTCCGCTTTCAGCTTGAGCGTCAGGTCGTTCAGGGTCGGCCCGAGGGCTCCTTCAAGATGTATTGATTGATCGCGCGGCGTCAGGTCGGCCCGGAACGTCACGGTGTCGCCGGGCGTGATCTCGGCTTCAAGAGGAACGGAAACCGTTCGGCCGAGGACGACGCAGCGCATGACCGCGTTGCGCAGGGTCAGCGAGTCCAGCGGCAGGCCGGGAATGGCCGGGGCGGCGTCTTTCGGCGTTCCGCCGTCCGATTCGGGAAGCATGTCGAGGGCCGGCATGTGGAACCGTTCCCCGTCAAAGGAGCAGGATAGCCGCAGTCCGTCCAGACGGACCTCGTTCACCCGGCCCATCTTCAGCGAGGCCGGAGTGTAGGTGATGTGCACGTTGGCCAGGCTCAGCCCGTTTTCGCCGTCTCCGAGCCGGACCGGCCCGATGTCGGCCGAGAACAGTCCCGCGTCGCGCACGTGGAATTCCGTGAGGCGCAGCCCCATGTCCGCAGCCAGCTTGGGGATGAGCCGCTCCAGGTATCCCGGCGTCCACACCGTCAGCCACCAACCCGCAGCCAGCATGGCGGCCAGCGCCCAGGGCGTGACCAACACGGTCCATTTCAGGATTTTTTTGCCAAGGGAAGCGGACATTTAATTTCTATACGGGCTTCTCCGCCCCGTTGGCAAGGGGGACGGGATCAAGCCGTTGGGGGAAAGAAAAGACGGGAAGCCCCGGTTTTAATGGCTTCCCGTCCTAATGCTCTGCGTGTTGCGCAGTCCGCCTTGCGGCTGTGGGGTTGCGTTACATCAGGCTCGGCAGGAATGTGACCAGGCCGGGAACCATGAGCAGCAGCGCGACGCAGACGACATAGGCGGCCACGAAGTAGGCGACTCCCTTGAAGGCGTCGGTCATGGAGACGTCGTGCGCCATGGAGGCGACGATGAAGAGGTTGACGCCCACAGGCGGAGTGATGGCTCCGAGAGTGGTGACAACGGTGATGAGCACGCCGAACCAGACGGGGTCGTAGCCCATGGCCGTGACCACGGGGAAGAAGATGGGGATCGTCACCAGGAGCAGGGCCAGGGCGTCCATGACCATGCCTCCGACGACGTAGATCAGGCAGATGACCATGATGATGACCACCGGCGGGATGGGCAGTCCGGCCACCCAGGATGCGGCCTCGAAGGGCAGCCGGGTGACGGCCAGGAAGCGGCCGAAGATGACCGCGCCGAGCATGATGACCATAATCATGGAGGATATCTTGAGGGTATCGCTGACGGCCAGGCGGAATTTTTCCACGGACATCTTGCCGGAAACCGTGGCGATTATCAGCGCCAGCGCCGCGCCCGCCGCGCCCGCCTCCGTGGGCGTGAAGAGTCCCAGGAACAAGCCGCCCATCACCAGGATGAACAGTGTGACCATCTCGATGGAGCCGGGCAGGGAGCGCAGCTTCTCGACAAAGGTGGTCTTCGGACCGGCCGGGCCCCATTCCGGGTGGCGCTTGCACAGGTACCAGATGGTGCCCAGGAACAGGACGGTCAGCAGGATGCCGGGGATCATGCCGCCCACGAACAAGCCGGCGATGGACTGGCCGGTTTGCAGGCCGATGATGATGAGCACCACCGAGGGCGGGATGACCACGCCGAGGGTCGCGCCCGCGGCCACGGACCCCGTGGACAGGATCGGGTTGTATTTGAACTTCTTCATCTCGGGCAGGGCCACGGTGGACATGGTAGCGGCCGTGGCCGAGTTGGAGCCGCAGATGGCCGCGAATCCGGCGCAGGCCAGGACCGTCGTCATGGCGATGCCGCCCCGAATCTGGCCCATCCAGGCGTAGGCGGATTTGTAGAGCCGCTCGTTGACCCCTGAATAGAAGCATATCTGCCCCATGAGGATGAAGAGGGGAATGACGGTCAGGCCGTAGTTCGAAAAGACGTTCCACAGTTCGGTGCCGAGCATTCCCTTGGCCGCGTTCCAGTTGAGCACATAGGCGAATCCGGCGAAACCGATGACGCCCATGGCGAACGCCACGGGAATGCGGAAAAGGAAGATGGCCGCAAGAAGCAGGAGCGTGCCGAGAATGCCCGCAGTGATCGGATCCATTATGCCACCTTCTCCTCGGTAAGCGCCTTGAGCGTGTCCACTGCCAGTACGAAAGCCAGGGCGACGCAACCGGCCGCGGAAGCGAACACGAAGGGGTAATAGACTATTTGCAGGGTCTCGGAGACTTCGCCCGTCTGCACCAGGAAGCTGGCCCATTTCCAGGTTTCCACTCCGGCCAGCAGGAAGAAACCGCAGGACAGGGCGTTGGTGGCCGCATCGGCCAGGCGGCGGAACCAGGCCGGGAAGCGCGACAGCAGGATGCCCACGGCGATGTGCGCCTTGCGGCGCTGGGCGAAAGCCAGGGAAAAGGCGGCCACCACCGCGCCGAGAAAGCCCATCAGTTCGAAGGTCCCCTGTACCGGGACCCACACGGCCCGCAGGACCATGTTGGCGCAGGCCAGGAGCATCATGGAGACGAGAAAAAGACCGGCCAGCACGGCCAAAGCCCTGGCGACCAGCTCGCTTGCGCGATCAAGGAAATGTATCATGGGAGGTCCCGAAAAGAACGCCCCCGCGTGTCGGCGGGGGCGTTCCATATGGAGTTACAGGGATTCGTACTTGGCCTGAAGCTCGAGCAGGTCCTTGAGCACGGCTTCGGCGTCGATGCCGGCCTTGGCGCAGTCCGCCTTCCAGTCTTCGACCAGCGGTTCGCCCAGCTTCTTGAGCTCGGCGTGTTCTTCGGGCGTGAGCTTGTGGACTTCCACCTGATATTGCTCCCTGGCCCACTCCAGGGATTCGTTGATGTGGTTGTCCAGGTACTGCCCGGTCCACTGGGCCTGTTCGCGGGCCATGTCGTCGAGGACCATCTTCACATCGTCGGGCAGGGATTCCCACCTGGCCTTGTTCATGATGACGGCGAAGGGGTATACCGGCAGGTTGGCGATGGTTTCGTGGCGGCAGCTTTCGGCGAAATTGAAATCCTTGAGCACGTCGAAGGAGGAGACCACGCCCTTGACCACGCCCTTTTGCAGGGCTTCAGGCGTTTCGGACATGGGCATTCCCACGCCCCGGGCGCCCAGGCCGTTCAGCACACGGAGGATGGAGCCGGAGGCGCGCAGTTCCATGCCCTTGAGATCGGCCAGGGTCCGCACCGGCTCCTTGCTCATGATCTGGGACGGAGCCGAGGTGAACATGGTCAGGACCTTGACGTCCTTGAATTCCTTGGGCTGGTACTTGAGGAACAGGTCCCACATGGTCAGGCTGGCCGCCTCGGTGGAGGTGAAGGCCACGGGCAGGTTGACGGCGGACATGAGGGGGAACACGCCGGGATAGTAAGCGATTGAAATGCAGCCGATGTCGGCCTGTCCGGTCTGCACGCCGCGGAGCATGTTCTTGGCGCCGAGCAGGGTGGAGCCGGGGAAGGTCTGGACGGTCAGTTCGCCGCCCGTGCGCTTTTCCACCTCGGTCTTCCAGCGCTCCATCTGGACGGCGGGGAAGGTCTTGGGGGGCGGGAAGTTGGCATAGGTCACCATGGTTCCGGCCAGTGCCGGGACCGCCAGAAGGCAGACCAGGACCAAGCACGAGACCAGCGCGGTCGTCGGTTTTCGCATCACTCTCTCCTTGAAATGCGTATGGTTGCGGGCGGCCGGGCGGCCGCCCGTTATTGCAGATTCAGATCGTAGGCCAGGACCATGGTCTTGCGGTTGCCGTAGCCGTAGCCCGCGAAGGTGTTGATAAGAACGCACAACTGCTTGTTGCCGTCGTTGTTCAGGTCGGCCAGGGCCACATCGCACACCTGGCCCTTGATGCGCCGGGTCTTCCAGGCCAGGTTCAGGCCCACTTGGTCATAGACCAGCGAGTGGATTTCGCCCTGGGTGTAGTACTTGTAGTTTGTGAAGACCTGCGCCGTGGCGGACAAATCCATGTTGAGCAGCAACTCGTAACGTTTGTTGGAGGTCAGGGGGGCGGCGATTCCCCTGATGGGGATGTTGTAGGTGATGCCGTGCTCTTCGGTGACGCCTCCGCCCATGCCGACCATCTTGTCGGCCGTTTCGATGACCACGCCGGAGCTGTTGTAGCTGGCGTCGCTTTCATAGAGCCGTTCGAAGGTCTGGCTGTAGACCACGAGCTTGTTGCTGTTGTTGATGACCACGCATTTGTAGCCCAGTCCGTCGGGCAGGTAGGTCAGGTTGTAGACGTTGCCGAAGGGCGGCACGGGAATGGTCTGGCCGATCTCGATATCGTCGCCCTTGATGAAGGCTTCGTAGACATGCTTGTCGAAAAGGTGCCGCTGGCCTTTCTTCTGGGCCGCGAGCACGGGCATGTAGGTCGGCGGGAGGCGCAACACGCCGAGGAACCGGTTCACTTTCTTTACCAGGTAGCTGAACTTGCCGCCCTTGAAGGTGAGGATGCTCGATCTGGGAGTGCCTCGGGGGGAGCGGACCGCGCCCTGGCTCTCGAACTGGTATGCGCCGACAACGAATTCGGGCATCCCGTCGCGGTTGAGGTCGGCGATTTCGAGCCGGACGCTCACGACGTTGGCGGGCAGTTCGAACGTGTTGAGGTGCTGGAGTTTGCCATCCTTGAAGCGGTAAGCCGAAATGGCCGATCCCTGCATGATGAAGACTTCGTTCTGGCCGTCGGCGTCGCCGTCGGCGATATACATGCCATAGGAACTGAAGGGCAGGGTCTGGCTTCTCCAGCGGCCGGTGGTCTCGGTGCCGCCCTCGTAACGGAACTGGGGATTCAGGGTCTCGGTTGTGAACGGCTGGCCGTCGCCGGTGATGAACGGGCTGGCGGTGGGAGCCGTGGCCTGAACGGTGTTCTTGGACGCCTTCTTTTCCTCGGCGGAGCCATAACCCGGGCGGTTGAACACGTCGCCCTGGAGTGTCTTGGCCTGGGAATCCAGCCAGGCGGTCATTTCGTCAATTTTGACCTCGCCTTTTTTCTGCCAGGATTTGCCGTCGGCCGAGACGGTGTCGATGCGCATGTGCGCCTTGGTGTCGAGGATCGCTATCTCGCCGTAGGTGAGGTAATCGACGTTGAGGCTGCGCAGGGTGTTGAGGGCCGCGCCCTTATCCTGGGGGGCGGTCACGTCATGCAGGCTCCGGGTGGTGGGTTCGACGTGTCCCATCCATTCCAGGTCGCTCGAAAGGCTGGCCTGGATGGCCTTGGAAAGATACTCGTATTTCTGGGGTCCGTTGTATGTGAACGGAAGGACCGCGTAGGTCTTGGCCCCCTGGGCCATGGCCGGAAGGGCCAGGAGCAGGGTCGCCACAAAGGCGGTCAAGACGGTGATGACGGGTCTTCTTGCCATGTATTCCTCCGGAAGGTAGGTGGTACCTTGCTGTTGTGAAAGTTGGGACGTGCTGATGCGCACGGGAGCCTCTTGTATCAGTTTCCCGCCCGGATGCAAAGGGCCAAGAGTGTTGATAGGTCGGGCAATAGCCGCTATTGGTGCTCTTGCGGTCGATCCGGACGGCATGGTGACGGCCCGGAGCCCGGCCCGATTTCAGGGAGAATTGATGACACGATTCGGACGCACGTTCAGGTTGGTCTGCGACGAACCGGCCGCCCCCGTGGTGGAGGGGCTGCTTCGCGCACAGGGATTCGATTTCGGTCCCGAGCCGTTCTATCCTCTTGCCCGCAGGCTTGTTCACGAGCCTTTTCCTTTAGGTGAAAGCCTGGCGGCCCGGTTTGGCCTGATTTACATTCAGGACCGCTCCTCCATGCTGCCGCCCCTTGCCCTTGATCCGCCGTCCGGAGCCGATGTCCTGGACATGTGCTCGGCCCCGGGGAGCAAGACGAGTCTGCTCTCCCGTCTGGTGGGGCCGCAGGGATTCGTGTTCGCCTCGGAGCCCTCGGCCGACCGGCTGGGCACCCTGCGCGCCAACCTGCGCCGCACGGGTTCCGTCAACACGGCCACGGCCAAGCTCATGGCTCAGGACCTGCCGTTCGAGGACGGAACCTGGGATCACATCCAGCTGGACCCGCCGTGCAGCGGCTGGGGGACCGTGGAGAAGAACCCGAAGGTCATGGAAGTATGGTCCGGCTCCAAGACGGCCCCGCTGATCGCCTTGCAAAAGACGCTCCTGGAGAAGGCGGCCGCAATGCTCAGGCCCGGCGGAACGGTTCTGTATTCCACCTGCACCACCAATATTGAAGAGAACGAGGAGCAGGTCGCCTGGGCGCTGGAGACCCTCGACCTCGCCCTTGAGCCGCTTTCCGAGCCCGAGGGCTTCGTTTTCGAGCCCGCGCACATGCCCGCTATGGACGGTGTCCTGCGCGTGGCCGAGGATTCGGAAGGGCAGGGGTTCTTTTTGGCGAGATTCGTGAAGAACGGCGGGGCGAGCGCAATCGACGAAGCCCGTGCGCAAAAACAGGACTTGCCGGGCACCCGTCTGCGGCTCGACAGGATGATTGGCGGTGACGGCCTCGATATGGATCGGCTCCCCCCGGGCGAGGTTTATGATTTCGGCGGGAAGGCGTTCTTCCTTCATGAAAGGGCCTTGGACCTGGTTCCCGGCTCCCTTCGCTGGCAAGGGTTCCCCCTCGGCAAGGTGGCGGGAAAGGGCGATCGGGCCAAGTTCACTCCCGGCCCGCTGGCCCGGGTGCTTCTCGCGGAGAACCCGGCCAAGGCCGCCTGCGACGTCCTGGACGTAGAGGATATAGACGTCCTGGAACGCCTCCTCACCGGGCAGAGCGTAGCGTTCAAGGCGGGCAAGGGGAGCGTGGGCTTTTATTACCGGGGGCTTCCGATCGGCTGGCTGGCCAGAAAAGGCGCACGTCTTTTGTGGTCGGCAAAATAGTTGTTTAAAATCAATGTGTTATTTGATGTAAATTTTTTGTGAAAAAGCGTTGACAAAAAGCGGGCGTATGGGCAGTATCCCCTTCGCTGAACGCGGATGAGTGCTTGGACAACAGCGCGCCGCCACTGCTGAAAGTGGTTGACAAGCGGTCCATGCCAAGATAAACACTCTCTTCCTGCGGGCGCGTAGCTCAGCTGGGAGAGCATCGGCCTTACAAGCCGAGGGTCACAGGTTCGAGCCCTGTCGCGCCCACCATATTTGACATAAAGGGGAGCTTAACACCCTTTATATATAGAGCGGAGCCGTAGTTAAGTTGGTTATAACGCCGGCCTGTCACGCCGGAGGCCGAGGGTTCGAGTCCCTTCGGCTCCGCCAGATAAGAACAAGGACATCAACGAAAGTTGGTGTCCTTTTTCAGTTTGGCTATCGCACAACGGTCAGAAAAAATATCTTTGCTTTGGTCGATATTATTACAGCTTTTTCGTCGGGGGCTAACATTTAATAGTCGTCTGGATTGGCTGGCGGGACCATGCAGATGTATCGAGCCTCTGTCCAAGCAGTATCTTCGTCAATGCCACCCTTTTTCAATGTGTCCATTTCCCTGCGAGTCATGTTTGCCAAAGCATGTGCCTGTTCTAAGCATCTCTTTTTCCCTAGGCTTTTCATTTCACTTGGGTAGGCCCTTTGCCACATGGTCAGTATTGAATGGACGATTTGCAGATTGGTCATCTCTACCTCCTTGCTGTTGCATTAATGATGGACTTTCACCAACTCACCAAACATCTATACTCGCGCTCAATCTGGCGTCCTCAAACTGGAGAATATCTTTCGCTTTTCTGAGCCATTCATATACGGCATCGTCGTCGAATCCACAGGCTGGGGAGAGCTCTGCAATGGTAGTTGAGTGGTGATCTGATTCGTATTCAGATGTGTAGGAGCGATAGAGGTGATCCAGGCAGATTCCTTCGGATGTGCTTTCTAGGGTGTAATTGTGCCCCTCGCGGAAATTTCGATCTCCTTGCTCAAAATCGATTGAAACATTGGTTGTCCCTGTCGGCCAGTTGTCGTCAGGAATCTTCCCCCTCTTCAAGAAGTACCTCAATTGCCACTATTGCTGCACCAAGTCCCATAAGACTTTCGCCAGAGTTGATTCTAGTCCGAAGACTTATGAGGAAATCGTTTAATTTCTTCAGGGTACGTGCTTCGGCTACATCAATTTTGTGCAGATCTGATGTATATTCATTTTTACTGCACATGCAGAGGTGTCCTAATATGAATTATTTTTATTCAGAGCCTATTAGGTCTTCGATAAAATCAAATTCGACATCCTCTATCTCCTCTTCTTGGATATATTCTTCACACTCTGGACCGGCAGGAGCAATCAGGTAGTCTTTTCGAGCCTTTTCCCAAGCCTCTATTTCATTGTAATCGTAATACTTGATTAAATGACTCATCTGGCTACGAACGATTCCGGCAAGGACATATGCCTGCTTTGAACACTCCTCATGTCCAACCTGCTCCATCTCTTCGGGGAAGCTGTCATTCCACATGTTCAAAAACCAACTGATGATCTGCTCTCGGGGTATGCGCGCATCTTTTATTTCATCCGAGGCACTTTTATCTTGATTTAAGTCCGACTTGCTTTGGAGGGAGTCCATACAAAGCATACGCCAGATTCTTTGGTAGCCCAAAGCATCAGTGTTTGAATTGCCAAAACTCTTGTTGAAGAGTTTTCTGTGCCTAAGAGCATCATCCGATCTATCAACAATCTCTGTCACCAAACCATTGTTTAGTGTGAGATCCAGAACAGTGTGGTGCGCAGCTGCTGACTGAAAACCCTGATGAACGTAATATTGGCGATCAAAGTCTTTGAGCAGGCGGATCTGCCCAGTGTATGGAACCCTAATCTTTAATCCCCTATAGGTCCCCCCCTCTGGGGTGATTCCGCCTATCTTTGGATACAATCCATCTTTGGAGTCCATAAAAATAAATGTGAGGTAAAGGGAGTCATCGATGATGCTGCACCCATAATTGTAACCATGCCAAAGAGCACTACAGTCACTCTGAGTTTCTACTCCCCAATCTGTTGGAGAAAAGATTGCCCCATTCGAAAGCTCTCCGAGGGAGTAGTCCTCGCCATCATAGTCAATAATAATAGGGAATTGTGCTGTCATGTCATCTCCGTATTCTAGAAGGGAATGAAAGATATAGTTACCTGACCACAAAACAAGTGTCGTCTTGATTCTTTTCATGTCTGTGGGGCCATAATAGTTGACGGGCATTCCAGATTGCGGAATGGGATAAAGAAAAAATGATTGCATAAAATCAAGTCGATAAAGAAGGTCTAGAAAAAATGCCCCCCAAAAAGGATCCATTCAGTTCTCCGTCTCAAAAGGTGATTAGCCTCTATAGCTTTCTGATGTTCACGGGCAGGGAGTACTCTTTGGGGCAGCTCTCAAGGGAAATGCATTGCTCCAAGCAAACTGTCATCAGGATGATTGAGCAGATTAGCCGTAGTTTGGGCGGGGATGTTGAGAGCCGTTTGGTAGGAGGAGAAAAATACTACAGGATGGCATCCCCGAAAGCCTCGCCGAAGGTTGGTCTCTGCCCGGAAGAGATTCAGCAATTGGAACTATGCAGAGGCATGGTCCTCCACCTTTTGCCTGAAGGAGTACGGGATCAAGTTCGACATACAATAGCCAAGACGGCGGTTTTGCTGCCAGACATGAATGGTCGGGAGAGGGCGTTTGCCTCAGTTGTGGATGCCCAGATCAAGGGGCGGATTGATTATAGTCCTCACCAGGAACATATCGCATCACTTATTCAAGCAATTCAGGATAGAACTGTTTGTGAAGTTACATATCATTCTCCGAGCAATCCAAAACCGAAGTCCTATGCATTCGCTCCAATGAAAATCATCTCGTATCACGAGGCTCTCTATGTTGCAGGTTGGCGGGTAGAGGATAAAGGTGAGCCAACCCCCAGGCATTCAATCAAGCTTGCCGTTCATCGTCTGAAAAAAGTCATTAGGCAGAGAAGAGTCTTTGATATTGAAATGGATTCAGGGCAAACGGCGGAGCTTTTTGGTTTTATGAAATTGGATGAACTGAAAGTCAAAGTGAAGTTTGATAAGGAGACAGCAAGCTACATCAAAGAGCGCCAGTGGAGTGATGGCCAGTCTATTCATGAATTCAAGAATGGGAACTTAGTCCTTGAGTTCACCGCCCAAAGCATGCCGGAAGTTGTGTCTTGGCTTTTGAGCTTTGGAGCACACGCGAAAGTAATGGGGCCCAAGGTGCTTAAGGATCAATTTAAATCTGAATTGGGAAAAATGTGTGCATTGTACTCTTAAGTTTTGTCGAAATATCATTTATAGCTTACATGATACTGGTCGTCAGGGGTTCGTCGGCTCAGCCAGTAAAGAACAAGGACATCAATGAAATTTGATGTCCTTGTTCCGTTTTAAGACTCTTTGTGATCTACGAAGGCATTTGATTCAGTTCGAAAGGCTATTGTTTAATCTAACGGTGCTTTTAGAAGTGGGTTCAAGTTGCGCGTGTTATTTTGCGTGCTGAGGGGGGAACCCTGCCGTTGGGTTTGTCAGCTCTCCTTCCCGCAAGCAAGCGAAAGGGAAATGGGACGGCCGCTCTTGTCGATGTTTCGATTGGGCCTTTCTTGGGGATAAAGGAGTGGGTGGAGCAGGGATTTGCCTGCTCCACCCACGTTTGTTTTTGTGCGAGTGTGGATTACAATGCCTTTTGCATCTTCGTCGCCACGAAGCCGAGGCCGAGCTTTTTCAGATGTTGCGGCTCGGGGATGCCCTCGTCATTCCAACCGCGCTGCTTGTAGTAGGCGTCCAGAATCTTGTTGTATTTCTCGCCGTCGATAGGAGGCAGCGGGATGGGGCCGACCGGGTGATCGCCGGGACAGGGCTCATTGAGGCACTTCCAGTTGGGCTGGTCGTCCTTGCGGCGGATGCCGCGCATGACGATGGTCGCTCTCTCGATCTGGTTGGACCGCTCGAATATGGTGAACAGATCGTCCACGGTATATTTGAGGCCGGAGGCGTAGTAGATGGATTTGCAGATCAGATCGTACATGTGGTCGAGGTCTTCGGCACGGTCGTGCCAGTAGCCGAGATGGCCGAAGTTGAATTTGCATATGCCGAGGCTGTCGGACAGGAAGAACATGTTTTCGTAGTATTGCACCAGGCGGGCCTTGGCCTGCGGGTGGTATGAGCGAACGTCGCCCGCCTCCTTGTAGCCGGCCACTTTTACGGCGACAGGCGGGATGTTGACCCATTCCGCCGTGGGCAGGCCGTTGAGGTGATGGGAGCCGCGCGGCGAAACCGCGAACTGGAGCATGGAGCCGATGGTGGACCGGGTCTCGACGCCCGTCGCGCACATGCCTTTCTGGTGGTATACGGACTGCAACGCCGATTCACCCAACGCCTTGGCGACGCGCCAGGGGCCGTCGGCCATCTTGTCGCCGCACCCTTCGCGGAATACGATCTTGGGCATCAGCTCGACGCAGGCGTCGCCGTTGCCGAACTGGATGTCGATGCCGTCCACGAACTCCTTGTCGATTATCTGCCGCTCCATCAGCTCCATCAAGGTGGAGAACATGGCGCCGGTTTCCACCGTGTCCAGTCCGTAGTCGTTGCACATGGCATTGAGCTTCAGGACGGCCTTGTCATCGGTAATGTCGCACTTGTGGCCCAACGCGGTCGTGGTTTCATACTCCGGGCCGCCGCCGCGGGTGGGGTATTTGCCGCCCTTGACCGCATAGGCGGCATGACAGTGGACCGGACAGGCGAAGCAGGCTTCGCGCCTGGTGCCGTGGTCCTGGTTCCACAGGCGCACCAGCCGGTCGAACTTGGGATCGATGCCGCACCGCTGCCAGTTGCGGATGGGCACCATGCCGGTCGTGCCGATCAGGTTGGTGATGCCGGGGGTGCCCCACTTGGACATGAGCTCGTAGGTCACGCCGTGGACCTTGCCGAATTTGGGGTCCATCAGCTCGTCGCGCAACTGCTTGGTGACTTCAAAGAATTCCTTGGGCTTGAACAGCTTGACGGGCTTGGAGCCCTTGGCGACGACGGCCTTGAGGTTCTTGGAGCCGAAGACCGCGCCCATGCCGCAGCGGCCCATGGAGTTGGTGGTCTCGGTGCGCACGTTGGCGTAGCGGATCAGATTTTCGCCTGCCTGCCCGATGCACAGCAGCTTGGCGGGCTCGCCATGCTTGTGGATCAACTCGGCCTGGGTGTCGATGGTTCCCTTGCCCCAGATTCCGTCAGCCGATTCGATGCGGATATCGTCGTCCTCGATGTAGAGATAGCAAGGTTTGTCGGCTTTGCCGCTGATGACCAGCATGTCGTAGCCGCATCGCTTCAGGGCCGGGCCGAAGTGTCCGCCGCAGTTGGAGTCGCCCCAGCCCGAGTAGTTCATCGGGGAAAGGTAGGTGGCGTGAGTCCGGCCCGAGCTGGGGAATGTGGTGGCGCCCAGAGCGCCCGTGCCGATGTACACCTTGTTGTCGGGCGACAGCGGATCAGTCTTGGCCACGTCGACTTCGGTGAAAAGGAGGTAGTGGGCCAGGCAGCGTCCGCCGAGCCATTCCTTGTTGTAGCTTGAGGCGTCTTCGCGGATAATCGTTCCGGTGGTCAGATCCACGCGCAGGATCACACCCATATTTCCGTATACTTCTTTGGTCATTACAGTCTCTCCTGGAGTGGGCGATTAGAGCTCGTGGAAGGTGATGGCCTTGGTCGGGCACCATGCGACACATTGCGGGTCGCCGCCGCAAAGGTCGCACTTGCGGGCGATGTCCGTATGCGGATTCACCTTTATCATGCCGAATTGACAGGCTTCCTCGCAGGTGCCGCAGCCTACGCACTTTGTCTCGTCAACGACTCTGGCCCCGGTTTTCGCGTCCACGTAAATGGCGTTTTCCGGGCAGACGTCCATGCACTCAGGTGAAATGCATTGCCTACAGAGCTCGTTTTCGGAAAATTCGGCAAAGGTGGCGTCGGCCAATCCCTGCGGCCAGCCGGGGGCGTTGGCGGACAGGGCGCTGAGCCCCGTGAAATCGAGGACAGGCTTGAGAGTGAACGTGTTGCGGCTGGCCAGCGGGTCGGCGTGGCCGCCATGCGCCTGGGCGCAGGCCACTTCACAGTACGCGCAACCTGCACATATCTTGGGATCAAAGCGGAGTTCATATTTGGGCTTGGCGATCTCGCAGCCTTGGGCGCGTTCCGCAAAGACCACGGAACCCGTGGAATGGAGGAAGGCGACCCCTGTTGCCAAACCTCCGGCCGCGGGCAGCGCGGTTTTGAGGAAACCACGACGGGATAAAACCGCGCTTTCCGAGGTGGCTGTCTTGTTGGTTTTAGTCATGGAATGCTCCTTGCGTCTTGGGGGTGTTCTTGCCCGCGCTGTTAGGAAGTTCCGTGCCAAGCCGTTTGCGACGCGTCAGTTGTTTGTAATAATTGGTTTTTATGTGATGGTGCGGGGGAAAGGAAAAAGCCGTCTGATTATTCCATATGGAATAACCAGACGGCTGAATTGCGCGCATTACCCCGGAATCGCGGGGATAAGTGCCGTTATAACTAAGGTTATAATATTCCTGTTGTTATGAGTAGCTGTCGGGGAGTTCCGATTCGACGGCCATGCGCTTGAGCCGTTTGGAAAGCGCGGGTTGCGAGATACCCAACATGCGGGCCGCAAGGGTCTGCTTGCCGTTGGAGCGGCGTATGGCTTCTTCCACCAGCAAATCGGAGGCCTGGGCCAGGGTGGGCAGCGGATCGGGGAATGAAATGGCTTCGTTGGCTGCGCCGTTTGTTCTCGCCATGGCGTCGCCCACGTTCAACCTCTCCCTGAATGCGTCGGTCGTGAGGGTGTTGCCCGAACACTTGCTCACGGCGTCGAATATCATGGATTCCAGTTCGCGCACGTTCCCCGGGAAAGGGTAGACGGCCAGTCTTGCCAGGAGGCGCGGGGAGATCGCGAGCGGCTTGCGGTTCAGATCCCCGGCCGCCTTGCGGACGAAATGTCTGGCGAGCAGCGGGATGTCGTCCGTCCGTTCGCGCAACGGCGGTATGCGGATGTGATGAATGCACAGCCGGTAGAAGAGGTCGGCCCGGAACAGCTTCTTGTCGCGCGCGGCTTCCAGGTCGCAATGGGTGGCCGCGATGACGCGGGCTTCGGCGGGTTTGGGCATGTCCGCGCCAAGGGGCAGGTATTCCCGCTCCTGAATAAGCCGGAGCAGCTTGACCTGCGATGTCGGGGACAGGTCGCCGATTTCATCAAGGAAAAGGCATCCGTTCGCCGCTTGCTCCACCAGCCCGGCCCGCGCCTCCATAGCCCCGGTGAACGCGCCCTTGCGGTGCCCGAACAGCGTGTCGCTGAACACGGTGTCGTCGAGCCCGGCCACATTGACCGGAACGAACGGCTTGTCCTTGGCGGACAGGGCGTGCAGGGCGCGGGCGATCAATTCCTTGCCGGTCCCCGACTCCCCGGTGATCAGCACGGGGTGGCCGGAGGTGGCGACGGCCTCGGCGTATTTGAAGACCCGCAGCATTCGCGGGTCCTGCGCCACCATATGGGAGAATGCTTCGGGGTAGTCCAATGCGTCGGACAGGAAGCTGCTGTGCAGGTTGGTGTTTTCCCGTTTGAGGCGGCGCATTTCCAGGGCGCGGGAGACCGTGGACACCAAGCGGTTTTCATCCACGGGTTTCACCAGGTAGTCGAACGCTCCCAGTCTCATGCAATTCACGGCGGAATCCACGGTGTCGATGCCGGTGATAATCAGGGCTTCCACTTCCGCATGGGCATCCTTGATTTGTTCCAGCAGCTCTTCCCCGGTTATGTGCGGCATGACCAGGTCCAGGAGCACCACGTCCACCGGCTCCCGGGCCAGTATGCCCAGGACTTCGCGGCTGTCGTGGCAGCGGATGATGTTTGATATGCCGCCTGAGGTCAGGGTCAGTTCAAAACTGTCCACGGTGGCGGGTTCGTCGTCGACGATGAGCACGAGGTTTGGAATGGGCATGACGATTCTCAGTTGGAAGGATCCATTGCGGGAAGGGTGAGGGTGGCGCGGGTGCCTTTGCCGGGTTGGGATTGGAAATCCAATGAGCCGTTATGTTCCCGGACGATCTTGTGGGAAACGGACAAGCCGAGTCCCGTGCCGCCGATGTCGCGTTTGGTGGTGAAAAACGGGTCGGTCAGATGGGGAAGGTCGGCCTCGGAAATACCGACGCCTTCATCCTCCACAATGAATTCGGCGGTGCCCGCCTGCCTGTTGGTCCGGGTCGTCAGGGTGATGCGGCGGCGCTTGTCGGGCAGGGCCTCGCAGGAGTTCTGCACGAGGTTGATGATGACCTGTTCTATCCTCTGGAAGTTGCCGCGAATCACGGGGCGGCCGTGATCGTAATGGACTTCGAAATGGTTGGTTGATTTCTTGATTTGGTTGGTCAGCAGGTTCAGCGAATGCTTGAGGACGGAGTTCAGATAGACGGGCTGGTCCATGTCCGCGGAGTCGCTGCGGGCGTAATCCTTGAGGTCCTTGACGATGTGCTTGATCCGTTCGGACCCGTCGAGGATGTTCCTGAACAGCTGCGGCGTCCGGTCGCGGGCGTGGCTGTATTTCAGCCCCGCAAGGTTGAAGTCGCCGTTTTCATCGTAATACCGTTTCAGGATGGGCGACACGTCGTTCCACATGCGCGAGAGCAGTTGGCTGTTGAGCATGATGTAGTTGTTGGGATTGTTGACCTCGTGGGCCACGCCCGAAACGAGGATGCCCAGGCTGACCATCTTGCCCGCCTGCACAAGCTGTTCATGCTTGAGTTGGGCCTCCTGCTCCGCCATGCGCTTTTCCGTGATGTCCCTACAGGTGATGAGCATGGTGCCGTGCTGGATGTTCACCTTCTTGACGTTGACCATCAGCTCGTGCTGGCGGCCCCGTTTGTCCCGCACCGAAAGCTCGATGTTGCGGATTTCCCCCTGGGCGTCCAGGGCGTCGTGGTCGAAGAACTCGTCGCCGAGCAGGGCGGATATCTTGTCGAACCACTGCACCTCCATCTCGGTGTACCCGAACACGGTTTCCACGCTGGGGCTGATGTAGACGAAGTGCCCGTTGTCGTCGGTGATGAACACCGCGTCGGAGATGCTGGTCAGGGTTATGCGGTGCAGGGCTTCGGAATACCGGAGGGCTTCCACCCATTGCCGATAATCGGTGATGTTGCGGTAACCGATGACCATGCCTATGGGGGTGCCCCCGGAGTCCTTGAGCTTTGTCGCGGTGAGGGAGCAGGCCACTCGTTGGCCCGAGGCGTCGAGGCAGTTCGTCTCGTAGTCGGCGCTGTCGCTTCCCATCATCTTGGAAACGGCCACGCAGCCCGGGGGATTGCATTCCTCGCACGGGAACACGTCGAAGCACTTCTTGTTCTTGATGTCCTCGGATTCATGCCCGGAGAGTTCCGAGAACGCGCGGTTGATCTTGAGGATGTTCTTCTTGTTGTCCGTTACGATCAGCCCTTCGGTGGATGTCTCGAAAACCTGGTTCAGTTCGATATCCGCCCGTTCGAGGTCCTCTTCGACTTTCGTGCGGTAGGAGCGTTCGTCCTGAAGGGCGTTTTTGGAGGATTTCAGTTCTTCGGTCCGGGCTTCAATGATCTTCTCCATGCGGTCGAAGAGCAGTTCGCTCTGCTGTTCGCGGAGCAGGTCGTCGGTGATGTCACGTATGGTGGCCACCACGTATTGCTCGTCGTTGATGGACACCGCCTTCAGGAATACTTCGGTATCGATGAGGGTGCCGTCGCCGCGTCTGTCCTTCCAGAAAAAACGTTGCGGCGTGCCCTGGGACGCGGCCTTGATCTTTTCGTAGGCCATGATCCGGGAGGACTGCCCGTTGGGCTGGGTCGGAGGGGCGAATTCCGCGGGGGAATGCCCCAGGATCTGCCCTTTTTCCGCCTTCCAGATGCGGCACGCGCTGTTGTTGCAGTCGAAAAAGGTGTCTTGCAGGATCAGCACGCCGTCGGACATGGCGTCGAGGACGCCTTTGTACTTGTCCAACTCGGATTCCAGCTCCGCGATCCGCATCCGCTGGGATTTGATGACCTCTTCGTGTGATGTAGTCTCAACCGCCGTATCCATCAGGAGCTCCGAATGTGGAGTTGAAAATGTTGGTTACCACATACTCCCGATCTTTTATTGAGGCAAGAGGACTGAAAATTGTCGTGATACGACAGAGGGAAGCGGCGGCTGGATGAGGTGCGCCTGCGTTTCTGACATGCCGAGGGCAGCGCCGGTGGCGGCAAGTACCCCCGGCCGCGGAACGTCGGCGGGCGGTTTCCCCGTTGTCCGAAAAAGAACGGGGCTAGAGGGCGTACTGGTATTTGACCGTGATGACGATGGTCCAGGAGGGGCCTTTGAGGATGGCGGGGCGTTTGACCGTCCCGCTGGCCGCTTCGATGGCGCGGCGGGCTGCGTCGTCGAGTTCCGGGGTGCCGGAGGAGTGTTCCATGGCGATGTCCGCGAACGTATCGTCCGGCTGAATGCGGAATCTGTAGCGGACATTGCCGATCAGGTGGGAGACGTCGCGGCCCGGGAGGAGCCTGCGTCGCTCCACGGCGCTGCGGACCTGCGCCAGGAAACGTTTCAGCGCCTGTTTGCGAAGTCTTTCGGCCGCTTTTTCATGCTGCGTGTCCCCCTCCTGGGGAACCGTTCCCTGTTCCAGGGCCAATCCGTTGCTTGGCGAGGCCACGGAAAGGTCGAAGTTGGCGGGGATGACGATGGAATCGCCCGCGTCGGCCTGGGGACGGCTCCAGTGGAATTGGAGCATGAACCAATGCAGGCTCAGCGAGATGGCCAGGCAGGTCCAGAACAGTTGCCGGGCGTTCATCGCTCGGTTCCGTCGGTGTCGTCCCCGTTTCGTGTCCGGGTGGCGATCACCAGGTTGTTGAATCCGGTCTTGCGCACCAGGTCCACGATCTTCACGAACCGTTCGACGCGCGCGCCGGGCGCGGATTTCAGCAGGATGTGGTCCGGTTGCAGGGACAGGGGCCGGTCAAAGGTGTTGCGCAGCAGGTGGTCCAGGTCGAGCATCGTGACCGGCGCAGTGTCGCAGAGGATGTCGCCGTTTTCCTTCAGCTCGATTTCCATGGACTTGCCGGTGACGGCCTTGGCGGTTTCGGCGGCGGGCAGCTCTATTTCCACGCCTTTGGCCGTGAAGACGGCCGAGATCACGAAGAATATGAGCAGGATGAACACGACATCCAGAAGTGGGGTGATGTCCGGAGAAGCCGATCTGGAAGCGCGCCGCGTGAACCGGATCATTGATCTCGTTCCCCCGTTTCCGGCTGGTCGGGCAACACTCTCGCCGCCCGCTGCATCGCATAGGCGATCTTGTCGTATTGCCGAAGGAACCAGCGGTGCGCCAGCATGGCCGGGATGGCGATGCACAATCCGGCGGCCGTGGTCAGCAGGGCTTGCCATATGCCGCCCGCAAGCATGGTGATGTCGACGTCGCCGGACGACGAAAGACGGGAAAAGGCGTTTATCATGCCGATGACCGTGCCCAGCAGTCCCATGAGCGGAGCCGTGGCCGCGGCGGTCGCCAGGAAGTCCAGCCGTTGGTTGAACCGGAAAAGAACGTCGTCCCCGGCCGACTGCACGTTCTGCTCATGATCCGCGCCGTTGCCCGGGGCGAAGCAGGCCTTGAAGAAATCGAGAAAGGCCGGGGCCGTGTCCTCGATGGTCTTGAGGGCCGCGTCGCCGCCCTGGGCGCGGAAGGTTGTCCGCAACTCCTCCAGCGCATCGGCCGAGGGAAAGCGGCGGGTGGTGAAGACCACGAATCGTTCGAGGATCACGGCCAACGCCGCCACGGACAGGGCCAGCAGCGGCCACATCATGAATCCGCCCAGTTGCAGTATGCTCATGCGTCCGCTCCCTGCATTCCGTCGAGAGCGGCGAGGTCCATGTTCCTGCCGATAGCCACCAGGAAGCCGTCCTGATCGAAGGCATCGCCCAGGGGAGACAGCTCGTGGCGGCCGCATACGTATTGGACCACGACGGGTTGCGGCTCGTCGGACAGATGGACGATTCCCTTGAGCCGGAAGACGGTGTCCGGCAGCCGGTCGAGGGCCTCCAGGAGGCGCTCCCTGTCGAGGGCGGACGGGAATGCGAGGCGCTGCGTGGTGAAGTCTTCGTCGGCATGGGTATGGCGCGTCCCGCACGGCATACAGGGGAGCAGCCCGGCCCGCTGTTCGAACGGGTCCGCGTCGTACAGGTATCCGGGGTTGATCGCGCCGTGCTCCGTTTCCACCAACACGGCGCGGCTGTTCAGTTCGCGCAGCGTGGCGCGGAGCCGTTCGCGCTGAGCTTCGTCCACCAGGTCGCATTTGTTCAGCAGAATCGTGTCCGCGGCCGCCACCTGGTTCCGTGCGATTTCGTGATTCGCGAGCAGGCCCGGCGCGTTTTCGGCGTCCACCAGAGTGGTGATCGAATCCAGGCGCACCAGCGGGCGCAGTGCTTCCAATTCATTCAGGATGTTGAACGGATTCGCGAGTCCCGTGGATTCCAGGACGATCACCTTGGGGTTGAACTTGGCCTTGAGCTGCTCGATGCCTTTCGACAGGTTGCCGACCAGGGTGCAGCAGACGCATCCCTCGTCCAGCTCGACAATGGATTCGTCGCCTTCCAGCAGCTTGCCGTCCACGCCGGTCTGGCCGATCTCATTCTGGATGATGGCGACGAGTTCGTCGCGGGCCGTGTAATATTCCAGCAATTGGTTGAGAAAGGTCGTTTTGCCCGCGCCGAGAAAACCGCTGAGCACGATCAGCCCGGGGCGGCGGTCGAAGGCCGGGGCGTACGTCTCGTCGAGGGAGAGCCCGCGCAGGTCGTGGGTCTTCCAGAACAGGGCGTCGTCCAGGGGGGCGGGCAGGCCGGCCCTGGTCTCAATGCCCGCAGTGATGTCGCATTGGGCCAGGGAGAGCGAGGCCAGGGTTTCGCATTGGCCCCAGCACAGCAGGTCGCTCACCAGGCTGATGCCGTCGTCCAGCGGCGACCGGTTGCCCTCGCAGTCGTAGAACAGGCCGTGCCCGGGCGTCCGGCTTCGGCCCGCCCTGCACGGGGGCTCTTCCAGGCTTCTGGTCACGGAGGCCGCCAGCACCAGGAAAAAGTCCTGGGCTATTTCGTGGGCGGGGAAATTTTCTTCAGCTTCGCCGGGCCAGATGACCCACTTTCCTTCCGGGGTCGCAACGCCGTCTCTTGCTATGCTCAATTTCCTGTCCAGCGCGTGGCACTGGAGCAACAGCCCGTCCTCTTCCGGGGCCAGGGATACTTCCAGGGTGCCCATGCGGAAGGGGGGCGCCCATTCGCCCATGGCCGAGAAGCGCCGCACCGTTTCCAGGTAGTCGGGTTGGGCCGAAGCGATACCCGCGGCCAGGGACATTGTTTCGAGCAGGGGCTCTTCCGGCGCAGGGAAATAGTACAGGCCGATCGATGCGTGCTGGCCCTGCGCATCGCTCCGGCCGCCCTCGGCGGCCAGGCCGAACACGCCATCCCGGGCGCGGATCTTGAGCGTCCAGGCCCTGGGAGCCCGGGGGCACACGGCCATGCCCTTCCAGCCCACCAGCCGTTTGAATTCCCTGTAATGGTTGGCCGCCAACAGGCAGTTGGTCAGCATTTCGGGAAGGTCGACCTGTCGGCTGGCGGCGCGTTGCGTCGGCAATACGGCTGTAAGTTGCATAGTTGTCTTCCTTATGGGTGGTCCGGCCCGCCGAAAAAGGCGGGCCGGACCGGGTTGGTTGGCCCGCCAGGAAGGGCGGACCGGACCGGGTAGGGTGGGGTGTGGTGAGGAGTTAACAACCGAAACTTATCTTGTCTCCATTGCCAAGGTAGTCCTTGGAGGCGGAGCGGAAGCGGGCGGAGCCGCGCACCACAGGGTATCCTGCCTCGATGAACTTCTTGGCCGTCAAGTGGCCGGTGCAGTGGTTGCAGCCGATGCGCTCGAAGTTCCACTGGCCCAGGGAGATGACCAGGTCGTCGTACTTGGGGTCCCAGTCCTCGAACGGCGAGATGTGCAGGCCGCCGTAGATGCCGTAGAACCTGTCGTTGTCGTACTTCAGGTTGGCCTGGGCGAAGTCGGCGAACTTGAGGATGCCCTGGTGGCAGCAGCCGGAGATGAGCACCAGGCCCTTGCCCTGGATGTTGAAGGCCAGGGAGGTCTCGCCGAATACGCGGTTGATGATGGGCACGTCGAACTTGAGCAGCGCCATGCCCGGGATGATCTGGGTAATGGGCTTGTCCACGATGGTCAGGTCGCCCTTGTAGCCGGAGTCCTTGATGTACTGGAGGCCTTCCTTGTAGAAGCCGTCGTGCACGTACAGGGGGATGCGGTTGTCGTACTTGACCGTGACCGGCAGGCCCCAGAAGTGGTCCCAGTGCTCATGGGAGATGAACAGGGCTTCGATCTGCTGCTCTTCGAGCATCTTGTCGATGCCCTCGCGCTTGAAGCTGTCCTCCATCCATTCATAGGACCAGCCGGTGTCCAGCAGGTACTTGTGGATGGTGCCGTCCAGGGCTTCGACCTCGATGAGGCAGGAGTACCCGCCCGGGTTGTCCGGGTGCAGGGCCAGCTTCTTCTGGAGTTCCCAGGCCTTCTTCAGGTCGTGGGGCAGGAGCTCCTTGATGGAACCGATGCCCTCCTCGTAGGAACCCTTGGCGGAGCCCTTGCCGTTGGCGAAGGGGGCCCAGTTCAGGGTGTACTGGTTGACCAGCAGTCCGCCCGCGGCATGGATGTCGCCGATGAGGTGGGCGTTGTTGAACCAGCTCGTTTCGGAGATGTTGGTCACGCGGATGGACCGACATGCGCCGAAGTCTTCCATCTTCCTTTCGACCTTCGGAAGGCGGCTGTACGCCGAGGAGGTGTAGGAGTACATGCCCATGCTGGCGAATGCTCCGACGACCAGGCCGGTGGCCGCGCCCTTGACGAAATCACGTCTGCTTATGTTCTTGTTGTCATTGCTCATGATGGTTTCCCGGCTCCTCGCCTAGTTGATGATGGTGAAGTTGGCGCCAATCCAGGGGAGGATGTTGATGATGGCGACATACAGCAGCACACCGATGCACAATCCGACAGCCAGACCCTTGGCCAGCTTTGATGTCCAGGTCACGTCGCTGGCGACGATCTCTTCCTTGACTTCTTCGAGTTCGGCTTCGGTCTTGGGCACAGCCTTCCAACCCGGCCAGCCGTCCATGAACCAGACGTTGATGAGGAAGATGTTGATCAGCCAGATCATCGGGATCATGGGGAACTGCTGCGGATGGGAGAAGCCCTTCTGGGTTCCCAGGAACAGGTGGGAGGTCTTGTAGTAGATGATGTAGACCACTGCGGCCATGGCGGCGGTCAGCAGGGTGCGGATGCAGACGTTGACGGGGCGGCTGAACTTGGTCGGCCAGTTGTTGCAGTAGAAGGTCAGGTACAGGGACGGGACGAGCCAGAAAATGGCCATTTCACCCACGTGCAGCCAGCGCCAGTCCGGAGCCATGAGGCGGCGGGTTCCGCGGATGGTTTCGCCCCAGACCAGGTCCTGGGCGTAGTACAGGAAGAAGCACAGCGCGACGGCGATGCCGATGATGCCGAAGAAGGAGGCCAGGCGGCGCAGGGCGTTGTTCTTGATGAGGTTGAATGGGTAGCGTTGCCAGATGGTTTCAAAGAGCCAGACCACGACGGTGCAACACATGATCCAGGCGATGTGGAAGTTGCCGGAGACCGTGTTGGCGAATTCCTCCCAGTACGGGGGGCAGATGGCCGTGAACTTCTGCCAGGGGTAGAAGAGGATGGCCATGTGGGAATGCATCGTCAGGAAGTAGACGATCATGCTCATGAAGAAGGTGACCACGGCGATGGTGATGCCGCGCGCAGGCTGTCCGAGCTTCTGCCAGGGCGCGTTCTCGCAGGCGACGACCCAGCTCGGGGAGAGCCAGGAGGCGATGGCGGCGAACATCATGATCGCCTCGGCCGCGTATTCGATGGCGTAGAAGTCCGTGATGCCCATGGCTTCGAGCCGCGCCGGGTTGAAGTAGGCGATGCCGTAGTTGCCGAGGATCTCAATGAAGAATCCCTTGATGAGGATGACCATGGCCGCGACGCTGACCAATGTCAGGATTCCGCCCTTTATCAATGGGTGTGTCTTGTTGAGCCAAGAGCGCTTGAACGGCCAGAAATCGAAGATGTAGGCGACCCAGATGAAGAGGATGAGGAGCCAGCGGCAGACCATGTAGCCCACGTAGGGGGTGTACATGCGCATGATGCCGCGCGGGTCCTGGAAAATCCACCAGGTTGCGTAGAAAAATGCGAAGATGATGATCGTATTCACCAGGGCGGGAATTGGTCCGCTCCAGCGCTTTACCAGCTTCCGACTCTCAAGGTAGCTGACACTACTGTTATCCATTGTGCTCTCCTTACCTAAGTAAGCTGGACGGGGGTGATCAGGCCCCGAACTCCAACTCTGCTCGTTACAGTGTTGTTGAGGGTTCAGATTCCGAAATCAATGTTTCCAGTTGCCCGGGGGTCAAGGTAGCCGGATCGATCCCCAGAGCCATGGCGCGGAGGAACAGCTCCTTTTCAGTCGGAGGCGCAGTTACTTCCTCCGACCGGGAGGTTGCTTTTGGAGCATGTTCCCGCGCCTGGTCTCCGAAAGGGATCAATCGGCTGAAAAATTCTCTTCGTCTCATGATGAAACTCCTGCGTGCCGCCGTGTCGCGGCCTAATCCTCGGGGAGCACGAGCCTGTGCAGGGCCTTCATGCATTCGCCCGCGAGCTGCTCGGCGGTGTTCGCGTCACCCTTCTTGAGGGCGTTGAACAGCTCCACGTGAAAGGCGAACAGGGAATCCACCTGCACCTCGGAGAGGCCGCCTCCGGCGGTTTCGAGGTTGGCGGAGGCTGCGGCCAGCTCCTTCATGAGCAGGATCAGGTAGTCGTTGGACGCGATTTCGGCCAGGACGAGGTAGAAGGATATGTACCTGTTCCCGATGGTGGGCAGGTCTGAGTTGACGATGGCCCTGCCGATGTTGACGGTCGCCTTTTCCAGCCCGGTGATGTCCCTGGCGGAAAGCTTGGGGGTCTGGGAGCGGACCAGGCCCGGCGCGACAAGCCCCAGCGTGTCCACGATCTGGCGGAATGCCGCGGTGCTCTTGCGGGCGCGGAGCATTTCCCAGTTGAGGCGTCCCTCCATGCTCTTCACGTAGCAGCCGCTCTTCTTGCGGATTTCGAGGTAGCCCATGGATTCGAGATGGCAGAGCGCCTCGCGCACGGTGTTGCGGCTGGTTTCGAACAGTTCGGCCAGCCGCCGCTCACCGGGCAGCTTGTCGCCGACCGCGAAACTTCCGTCTTGGAGCATGGTCAGCATCTTTCGATATATGATAGGACGTTGTGAATTTGTCATATCTGGTCCAACCAGTTAGAAGTTTATCCTTTGTCCGGGTCTTTGATTCACCTTTAAGGGGCGGAAAAGAAGTTGCGCAAGCTAAAAAGTGAAAAAAAGCACAAATCTGGTTGGACCAGATCAACCTTTTTTCGCGACGTAGAACGAGGTGTCGCGATAACACCTCGTTTTTTAATGAATTAGTTTGTCATCGAATTGAAAGAAGACCGTGACGAAACCGCCGCGGAATTGCGGCGGCGGAAAACGTCAGGTGCGTGGAGAGGCTGTGTGGTTGGACCAGAATCAGCGTTTTTTGGCCAGGCAGCGTTCCAGATTGGTGATGAAATCGTCATGCAGTTCCCGCAGGGGCGCTTCGAAATCGGGGTCGTAGCTGTCCGGCCGGGTCGAGCAGAAGATCAGCACATAGGCGAGTTCGTCCGTGACGAAGAACGGCTGGGCGAAGTAGGAGCGTATGCCCCGGGGGATGAACAGGGCCCAGTCGATGGGCTTGATGCTCTTGGAGGTGTCCGCCACCGTGTGGTTGGCCTGTTTGAAGCGTACGATGCTTTCCGCGATGGACCCTTCGTAGGGATGCTCGAAATCCTCGGGATCTTTGTCGAACGGTTCGCCGACGCCGGTGACGGCCACATAGTTTTCGCGGATGAAGATGCGCGAGAGCAGCAGCGCGCTGGTCGGCGCTCCTTCCGGCAAGGCCTTGAGCATGGTCTTGAGCAGGGCCCTGACCGAGGTGCAGCGTTTCATGGACGATCTGGAAAATTTGGCCGAGACGGTTTCGTTCCGTTTCACGGGCACGCCCCGGCAGGCGGTGCAGTTGTTGTGATGGGAGAGGGCCACCCACAGGAGGTTTTCCTCCTGCATGGATATGGCCTGGATGCGCGTGGAGCAGACGTGGCTTTTGCCCAGCGAATCGGTGACCCGCAGTTCGCCGTTCCAGTGATCCGAGAAAATGAGTCCCTCGTAAACGTTGTAGAGTTCGGTGTCGGGGTTGTCGCGGAAAAGGTCCTGCAACGTGACGCCCGCCAGCGTCCTCTCGTCGTAGCCGAGGAGCTGCTTGGCGGCGCTGTTGGCGAGGTGGACGGTCCGGTCCACGAAGCGGACGAGCAGCACCGGGGTGTCCACCAGGTCGATCTTGGTCGACAGCTTGATGTTGTCCGTGGAGTTGAGGATGGCTTCCGCGTGGGCCGAGATGTCCAGGAGAATCCCGATGGAGCATCGCTGGTGGATCGGGTCGGGCATACCCATGAGCTTGAACCACTTGATCTCACCGGCCTGGGTGCTTACCCGGAAGGAACAGGCCGTCCGTCCCCGGCGGCGGATCAGTTGGTGGCAGTGCTGGAACCGTTCCCTGTCCTCGGGAACGACGACCTCCTGGGGAATCTGCGGATTCTGGAGGATGGCGCGAATCCGTTCCCCTTCGGGAGAGGCCGCGTATTTGTTCAGGAACGTGATCTCGTTGTTCACCACATCAATACGCCAGACGATGCCGGGCAGCATTTCAAGATAATTGGCGAGGAGCTTTTCCTCGGGAAAGTAGTCCGGTTTCAAAACTGTATCCAACATGAATGTCCTTTCCGTCTGAGCGGAATTGGGTGGTTGCCAAGTTACGTCTTAACGTGAATTGAGAACGGTTGGCAAATAGGGAATGTCTGGTCCGACCAATTCAGCCGCAGGTGTGGAAAGCGTTTGCGCGGAGAAGCCGTTCCCGTTGATCTCGGAGAATTATTTCAGAAAAGAAGTGTATTTTCAGAATGATATTTGTGCCAAGTCCGGCGAGCCTTGTCCCGGGCTTCTCTCGGCTGTTCTATTATATGGAGTTGGAGTCTGAATGCGGAGAAGCCGTCCGGGGAGCGTTACGTTGCCGGGAAGGGATGATCGCCGCTGCATGAAGCGCGCCCCATACGTTGACGATGTTCGAATGTTTCCAAGCCGTTCACGAGCCTTTGGCCGGGGCGGCCCGCCGAGGTCCCGTTTGTTTTTGTTTCGTTTGTCCCTTCGTTTTCATGCTCTCCTCTGAATGAGCGCAGGAATTTATCGAAATTGCTTCTCTATTTGACGCTTTGTTTAGTATGCGGTTCCCTGTTGCGAGTCGGAGGAAAGAAAGAGGAGACCGTTCGTCTGCGGCATAGGGGCCGCAGTCCCGGAGGGCGGCGCGCGCCCGTCGGTTCGCCCGGCGGCCCGGCCTGGGGAAAACGGGCTCCTGCAATATGGTTTTTCGAGTAAGGGTGTTTCGCGATGTTGAAGAAAGTTAGAAGGTACTCGGATTCTCTGGTGTGGAATCTGATTTTGCTCTTTGTGGGCGGGTTCCTCTATGTGTTGGGATACAACGGCGTGGCGGCCCACCACGGTTTCGTGCCCGGCGGGTCCTATGGTTTCGCCGTCGTGCTGGAACGGATTCTGCCGGTGCTGCGGCTTGAGGACTGGTATTTCCTCATCAACGTGCCGCTGTTCGTGATCGCGTGGAAGGGCGTTTCCAGGCGGTTCTTCATGTTGAATTTCGTCACCATGGCGTGCATCACGATGATGACTTCATATGTCCAGCTGGACCTGGGCGTGCAAAACGAGATGTACGCGGCCATAGTGTCCGGTGCTATAATGGGCGCCGGGTGCGGCATGATTTTCCGCACCTACGGCGGCGGTGGCGGCGTCGACGTGCTGGCGGTCATCCTCAACCAGCGGTACGGCGTCCGCATCGGCGTGTTCTTCTTCTTCATCAACGCGGCGGTCATGATGTCCGCCTTGAGCCGGTATACCCTGGACAAGCTCATAGCCTCCATGGTGATGATCTTCATCAGCTCGGTGGTCACGGAATACGTCCTGTCTCTTTTCAACCAGCGCAAGGCCGTCCGCATCGTCACCAAGAAAACGGACGAGCTGATCGGGGTCATGGTCGAGCGCAAGTATCACGCCACGATCTTCGAGGGCCGCGGCGGCTATACGCAAAAGCCGGTGAGCATGATCTTCACCATCACGGACAACATACGCCTCCGCTCGCTGGAGCAGATCGTTTTCGACTACGATCCCGAGGCGATCTTTGTGGTTGAAAACACCTTCAGCGTCTTCGGCGGCAATTTCTCGAAGAGGAAGGTGTATTGATCCCGGCCGGTCCAGCTCGGGGATGTTCCCCTGGCGGGCGGCCGGCATGAAGCCCGCGGCCAGGGGGCGGAGTTGATGACGCCCACGCCCGCGAACGCGCCGTGGTGGGTGTCGCTGAGTTCCAGCAACCGGCCCAGGGGCGGGAAGACTACCAGCGCGATCGGGCCGAGGGCATGTCCACCCACCGTGACCAGTCCCGCCAGGGAGTATTTCGCGCCCATGACCACGATGCCGGTCTTGGTCAGGATGGTGGAAAAGCGCAGGCCGGGCTGCAATATCCCGGGCACGCCCACCGTGTTGCGGATGGCGATGCCCACCAGGATGGCCAAGATGAAGTCCTTGATGGTCAGGTACGTCTTGAAAAATTCGAACCGCAGCAGGAGCGGCGCGGCGAAATGCGCGAAAACCGCCACCGAGATGACGAGCAGAAAGCCCGGAAGGCTTTCCAGCACTTCGCTCATGAATGCTTTGTGGACGTCGGCCCCGTCCATGGTCCTTGTCTCAGTAGTCATAAATCCTCCCTAACGAAATGATGCCTTCATAAAGGCAACATGTGTGCCAGGGCGGGGTGTCCGTATATCTGGTCGAAATATATTGCTTTGTATTGTTTGCTGGGCTGGCCGGTGTCGTTGTGATGTTCCCCGTCGGGAACATTGTCCGTTCCCGTTGTTCCGTTCCGGTAACGGTATTGCCGATTGTCGGCAGGCTGTTCTCCCATGGCGCGGTCCAAATAGAATGGGTGCAATGGAAATGCATTTCATTGCGTGCAATTTTATGTTTTTGCAGGCAGCATTGCGCGCAATGCGATGCAACTCTTTTGGGAGTTGCATTTCTTCAGAACCGGCATCCAACTGTTATCACGGCTTATTTTTCATGACTGCGCAAGTCTGTTTTGTTGGCACGCCCCATGCTTAAGGGCGGCCATGCAACACATCACCACCACTTGTCCTTATTGCGGCGCCGGTTGCGCACTGTCCCTGAACGTGGAAGCCGACCGCATCGTCAGCGTTTCCGCCGGCCCGGAGCCTTCGGTGAACCAGGGCGCGCTGTGCCCCAAGGGCCGCTACGGATATGATTTCGTTACCCATCCCGACCGGCTGACGACTCCTTTGATCCGCAAGGACGGCGAACTGGTCCCGGCCTCCTGGGACGAGGCTCTCGATCTGGTCGCGGAGCGGCTCGGCTCCATCGCGGCCGAATACGGGCCGGAAGCCGTGGGCGGCTTCAGCAGCGCCCGGTGTACCAACGAGGAAAACTATCTTTTCCAGAAATTGTTTCGCGCAGGGCTCGGTTCCAACAACGTCGACCACTGCGCGCGGCTCTGACACGCTCCCACGGTGGCCGGTCTGGCCACATCGCTTGGTAGCGGCTCCATGACCAACTCCATCCGCGAGTTGTGGGAGATGGGCGAGGGGGACTGCGTCTGCGTGGTCGGCTCCAACACCACGGCCTGTCATCCGATAATCGGGCTGGGCATGAAGGAAGCCGTGCGCAACGGGGCCAGGCTGGTTGTCATCGACCCGCGCGAAATCGACCTCGCGCGGTCGGCCGACGTTTGGCTGCGGTTGCGTCCCGGAACCGACACGGCGCTTCTTTCGGGCATCGCCGCCGAGATTCTCAACTTGGGCCTTGTCGATGCGGAAGCGGTCGCGGCGGCTACCGAAGGATTTGAAGAGTTCCGCGAGAAGCTGGCCGAGTTCGATCTCGAAAGGGTTTCCGCCATCACGGAAATACCGGCGGAGGACATCCGCGCGGCCGCCCGCTGCATCGGGATATCGGCCAACACGACCTTTTATTACACCATGGGCGTCACCCAGTTCATCTTCGGCACCAACAACGTCCTCGCGGTCTCCAATCTGGCGTTGCTGACCGGCAACGTCGGCCGCCCCAAGACGGGCGTGAACCCGTTGCGCGGCCAGAACAACGTGCAGGGCTCCTGCGACATGGGGGCGCTGCCCAACGTGCTCACCGGATACCGCAACGTGTCGGACGACGCCGTGCGGGGCGACTTCGAAAAGGCCTGGGGCGTGAAGATTCCCGCAACCCCCGGCCTGACCATTCCCCGGATGTTCAATGCCGTCGGGGAGGACCGCCTGAAGGGGCTGTTCGTCTTCGGCGAAAACCCCATGCGCAGCGACCCGGACATCACCCATGTGGAGCACTGCCTGCGCCATGTGGACTTTCTGGTGGTCCAGGACCTCTTTCTGACCGAGACCGCTGAGCTTGCCGACGTGGTGCTGCCCGGCGCGAGCTTCGCGGAAAAGGACGGGACCTTCACCAGCACCGAGAGAAGGGTCCAGCGGGTGCGCAAGGCCGTCCCGTGCGTGGGCGACAGCCGCCCGGACTGGGAAATCCTGGCGGATCTCCTGGCGCGGCTGGGCAGGCCCGAACGGTACGCCGGGGCCGGTGACGTGTTCGACGAGATGCGTATGCTCACGCCCACCCATACCGGCATCACCTACGCGCGGCTGGAGTCGGGCGGCATCCAGTGGCCCTGCCCGGACGAGACCCATCCCGGCACGCCGATTCTGCATGTGGGCCGGTGTATGCGGGGACCGGGCAAGTTCGTCCCGCTGCCGCACATCGAGCCCGCCGAGCCGACGGATGCGGAGTATCCGCTTATCCTGACCACCGGCCGGGTCGTCGCCCATTACCATACCGCGACCATGACCAGGCGCTGTTTCGGCCTGGAAGGCACGTGGCCCGAGGAACTGGTGGAGGTCCACCCCGACGACGCAGCCGAACACGGCATCGCGGACGGCGACATCATCGAGGTCGCTTCCCGCCGCGGATCGGCCAGGGCCAAGGCCTGGATCACCCGCAGGGTCCGTCGCGGACAGGTCTTCATGACTTTCCATTTCTCCGAATCGCCGGCCAACATCCTGACCACTTCGGCCGCCGATCCTGTAACCGACACGCCGCAACTCAAGATCTGCGCCGTGTCTATACGAAAAGCTATCGGCAACGCCTTGAAAGCGACTCCGATATTGAAAGAGGAATCCGTACCATGCACGCTCGCCTGAGTCCCTTTATCCTTGTAGCGGCCGCCCGGTGCATAGGCTGCCGCGTCTGTGAACTGGCCTGCTCCGCCGCGCACCAGCGGGGCGGGGTGTCGGTGGGAAGTCTCCAGGTCCCTCTGTCCCCCCGGCTGTACCTGACCAGCTTCAACAATTCCCGTGTTCCCATCGGATGCAGGCATTGCGAGGACGCGCCCTGCGCCGAAGTCTGTCCGAACAATGCCATCATGCACACCTCCAACGGCGTCCAGGTGGACGAGGACCGCTGCGTTGGCTGCAAGACCTGCCTGGCCGTCTGCCCGGTGGGAGCCATGGAGATGGCCCAGGTCTGGAAGCACGGCAAACCCGCCATGCGCCGGGTGCTGGACCCGTCGACCCCGAAGGGCGTCCGGCTCGAACCCGCCTGCCTCGCCAGCAAGTGCGACCTCTGCGACGGACGCGAGGGCGGACCGGCCTGCGTGGCGGCGTGCCCCGAAAAGGCCCTGACTCTGGTGGACCCCATCGAGGTCAAGCGACGCCGTAATCTTGAAGCCGCATTGGCCCTGAGCCGGACCTACGAGGAGGTGTAGTCCCATGTCGTCACAAGTCGTTTCCATAGACCCCATGCTGTGTACCGGCTGCCGCCGGTGCGCCGATGTCTGCCCCGTCGACGCCATCGTCGGACACCCCAACGAGCCGCAGACCATCGATACATCCCGTTGCGTGCTGTGCGGCCAGTGCGTGCTTACCTGCGCGGCTTTCCTTTCGCCTTTCGACGAAGGCGCGGAACGGATGCCGGAGATTCGCCGGGAACGCGGGCTGGCCGAAGACGATCCCGCTCCGTTGTTCGCCGCCAATTTCCGTATCGACCGGAAGAAGGTGGCGGCCATGCTGGCCGACCCCGAGAGGACCACCATGGTCCAGTGCGCCCCGGCGGTCCGGGTCTCCATCGCCGAGGAGTTCGGCAAGGCTCCGGGCACGCTCACTCCCGGCAAGCTCGCCGCGTCCCTGCGCAGGCTGGGCTTCGACTACGTCTACGACACCATCTTCGCCGCCGATGTGACCGTCATGGAGGAATCCACCGAGTTGCTCCAGCGCATCGAGACCGGCGGGACCCTGCCCATGTTCACCTCCTGCTGTCCCGGTTGGGTGCGTCATGTGGAGACCGCCTGGCCGGACCTGATCCATCACCTTTCCAGTTGCAAGTCCCCGCAGCAGATGGCGGGCGCGCTCTTCAAGAGTTACGGGGCGGAGCAGGCCGGAAAAACCGCGGGTGAGATCGCCAGCGTGGCGGTCATGCCCTGCACCGCCAAGAAGGGCGAGGCGGAGCGTCCCGAGATGCAAAACGGCGGGCACGCCGATGTGGACGCTGTGCTGACCGTGACCGAGCTGGCCGCCATGCTCAAGGAGAAGGGTATCGACCTGGACAGCCTCCCCGAGGAGGAATTCGACGCCCCGCTGGGCCTATATTCCGGGGCCGGGACCATCTTCGGCGCGTCCGGCGGCGTGATGGAGGCGGCCCTGCGCACCGCTATCGCCACGACTTCCGGCAAGGAAGTGGACGAGAGCGGCGTAGCCTTTGTTCGGAGCGAAGAGGAACCGGGTGTGCTTCGCGCTTCGGTGGAGATCGGGGGCAAGACGGTCCGGGGCGTGATCGTGTCGGGCCTGGCCCACGTCGCGCCGGTGCTGGAAGCCGTGCGGTCCGGCAAGGCCGATTTCGAGTTCATGGAGGTCATGTGTTGCGAGGGCGGCTGCGTGGCGGGCGGAGGCCAGCCCAAGCTGCTGCCGGGCGTGGACGTGGCCGACGCCGTGTCCCGCCGCCGCAAGGCTCTTCACGACCACGACCGGGAACTGCCGGTCAGGGCCGCGCACCGCAACCCGGCCGTCAAGGCGCTGTATGAGAATTTTCTTCAGAAACCACTGGGAGAACTCTCCCACAAACTGCTTCACACCCGGTACGGGAAGGAAGCGGGGAGGCATGAGTAAATGCATACGTTCGTATTATCCGATCCCTCGCGCTGCATTGGCTGCCGCGCCTGTGAAATAGCTTGCGTCAAGGCTCATCTGGGCGACTACACCGGCCGTGTCACCAGGCGGCAGATGCCGTTCGCGCCGCGCATCACCGTAGTCCACGAAGCCGAAGTAACCGCGCCCATCCAGTGCCGCCAGTGCGAGGACGCGCCGTGCGTGTCCGTGTGCCCCGCCGGGGCGATCACCCACGACGGCGAGGTGGTGCGCGTGGACGAGAGCCGCTGCTTCGGCTGCAAGGCGTGCATGGCCGCCTGCCCCGTGGGCGCCATGCAGGTTGGACACCTCCCCGGAAAGCCGGACAGACTGCTTGCGTACAAGTGCGACCTGTGCGAGGACCGCGACGGCGGCCCGGCCTGCGTGGCGGTGTGCCCGGCCAACGCCCTCAAGATCATGGACGGCGGCGAACTCCAGCGCATTGCCGGGGGCAGGCGGCGGCATAGCGCGCTGCAGGTAGCCTTTGGACAGAGATAAGGGTATATTGCATCAATGACTTCCGTCGATTCCATCTACCAGGCCGTGGTCGAAGACCAGACGGAGCTGATCCGCCGGTTCCGCCCGGACGGCAGGCTGACCTTCGTCAACGGCGCGTTCTGCCGATTCTACGGCAAGAGGCCGGAGGAGCTGCTTGGAGCGAGCTTCAAGGATCTTCTGGACCCCGAGGAAAGCGACTCCATCGTGGGCCAGGTCTTTTCCATCTCGCCCGAGAATCCGGAAATCATCACGGAGCCTCGCTATGTGGACGCCCTGGGGCGGGTGCGTTTCGTCCAGTTCGTGACGAAGGGCATCTTCGACGAGGACGGCGACGTCGTCGAGTTCCAGTCCGTGGGGCGGGACGTCACCGCGCAGCGGGAGGCGGAAGCGACGCTGGCCGAGGCCCGGATCGCCATGGAGAAGGCCAGCCGCGTCACGACCCTGGCCGTGGTCGGGGGCGGCATCGCCCATGAGATCAACCAGCCTCTGAACGCCATCCGCATCCTGACCGCCTCGGCGCAACTGCTTGCCGAGCGGTCCGAGCGGCCGGGCAAGGACCTCGTCCGCATCCTGGGCGACATCGCCGCGCAAGTGGACCGGGCGGACTCCATCGTCAACCACCTGCGGGAATATCTGAGGCAGAAGCAGGACGCCGCCCCGAAGGCGTGCGACCTGGGCGCGGCCGTGCGCTCCGCGCTTTCCCTCATCCAGTCGCAGTTCGGCGCGCGCAACATTCGGACAGAGCTGCATATCGACGAGAATTCGCCCAAGGTGAGCGGCACCTGCATCCGTTTCGAGGAGCTTGTAGCCAACCTTGCGGCCAACGCCATGCAGGCTCTGGACGAGGTGGAGCGGAAACAAAAGTTCGTCTGGATCGACGTGTGTTCCCCGGAGCCGGGAAAGGTGGAATTGACCGTCGCCGACAACGGGCCGGGGTTTGCGGAGGAGATGACCGGAAAGATGTTCGAGCCGTTCTTTTCCACCAAGTCGCCTGGTTCGTCCATGGGACTCGGGCTGTCCATCGTGCAGACCATAGTCCAGGCGGCGGGCGGAACGGTGACGGCCCGGAACCGGCCGGAGGGCGGAGCGATGATTCGCGTCGTCCTGCCCGCTGCGGAAGACGACGGAGTATAGGACCGTGCGCATCCTGCTTGTGGACGACGACGCGGCGACCCGCGAATCCCTCGCCGAATACCTGACCCTTCTCGGGCAGGCGGTGACTTCCAGCCCGGATGCGGAGAGCGCGCTGCGGCTGTGCCGGAACTACGGTTTCGACATGGTCCTTTCCGACATCCAGATGCCCGGCATGACGGGTATCGAGCTGGTCAGGGAGCTTAAGACGCTGCCCGGCCCTCTTCTGCCCGATGTGGTTCTCTACACCGGACACGCAGACCTGGAGCTGGCCATCGGGGCGCTCAGGGCCGGGGCTTACGACTATCTCACCAAGCCCATCAACCTGGACGAGCTCAAGGCCACCCTGCAACGGGTCGCGGAGCATCAGTCCCTGCTGACCGAAAACGACCGCCTGACCCGCCGGTTCGACGAGGTCGTGGCCGAGGCCACCAGTGACTACCGGGCCGAGCTGTCGCGCCTTCAGGACCTCATGGAAAAGCAGGCCGGTCTGGACAACATCGGGATATTCTCCGACGCCATGTGGCAGGTCGTGGCCCAGGCCAAGCGGTACCATGAGGACCGGGACCTGCCGGTGCTGATCCAGGGCGAGACCGGGGTCGGCAAGGACATCGTCGCCAAGATCATCCACTACGGACCGGACCCGGCACCGCATCCGTTCGTGGCCATCAATTGCGCGGCCCTGCCCGCATCCCTCTTCGAGAGCGAACTCTTCGGCTACGAGCCGGGAGCCTTTACCGGCGGCTCGGCGCGCGGCGCGCGCGGGAAGATCGACCTCGCCCGGGGCGGCACCCTCTTCCTCGACGAGATCGGCGAGATTCCGGTGGAACTCCAGGCCAAGCTGCTGCGGGTCATCGAGGCCCGGAGCTACTATCGCGTGGGCGGGCTGGAGAGAATCGAGGCGGACGTCCGCATCGTCGCCGCCACGAATCTCAATCTGGGACAGCGAATCGAGGAGGGCCTCTTCCGCAAGGACCTGTATTACCGGCTGCGGGTGGGCAGCATAGTGGTCCCGCCCCTGCGCGAACGGCCCGACGACATCGTGCCTCTGGCCCGGCTGTTCCTGACCACCTTCTCCCGGAAACGGGGCAAGCGGTTCGAGGAAATATCCCCGGAAGCGACCCGGATGCTTTTATCCCACCCCTGGCCCGGAAACGTGCGGGAGCTGAAAAACACCCTGGAGTGGGTTTCGGTCATGCACGACGATGTGGAGCTGCGTCCCGAACACCTGCGGAACGCCCTGGCCGATGGGGATGAGGTGGGCGAGCCGCGGCCTCCCCGCCCGGCTTCCCATCCGTTGCCGGAGAGCGGGAAGCGCCGCGGCAGACCGACTGAAGCGGATATAGACGCGGCCCTGTCCGCAGCCTCGGGCAACAAGACTCGGGCCGCGGCGCGCCTCGGAATATCCATCCGAATGCTCCATTACCGGCTCGCGGCCAGGAAAAAGGACGGACCGGAGCCTGAATAGGCGTCCGTTCGGGCCTCATCCAAGACATCGACCAACCTTCCTTAACCAGACGGCCGAATGAAAGACACCCTCCGGGGATACGCTCCCCCTGAACTTTTTTTTGACGCTTTTTAACAAATATATTCAAATAAATTAAGCACTTAATTAAAATTTAAAAAGTGAGAGCGGAACGTCCACAAGGGGCTTTTCCGCGAGCGTTCGGCGCTTCTTTCAGGGATTGCGGACGGAAGGCTCAGGTCCTCACGGAGACAGAAGAATGAAAATCGACACCAGCGGAGTGCAAAACTTCATCGATGAAAGGGCGATATGGGATATCGTCAACCAGAACAGGGTCGCCGACCCTGCCCGCATCCGGGAAATCCTCGACAAGGCGCTTGAGCTGAAGGGGTTGACCCTGGCCGAGGCTGCCTGTCTGCTTCAGGCCGAGGACCCCGATTTGAACGGGGAGATCGCGGACTCCGCCCGCAAGGTCAAGAAGGCCATCTACGGCAACCGGGTCGTGCTTTTCGCCCCCCTTTACGTGACCAACGAGTGCGCCAACCGTTGCGCCTATTGCGGGTTCAAGGACACCAACACGGACCTGGTCCGGCGGACGCTCACCCATGAAGAGCTGAAGCGCGAGGTCGGCGTACTGGAGGACCTCGGCCACAAGCGGCTGCTGTTGGTCTACGGCGAGCATCCGAAGTTCGGCGCGGATTGGATCGCGGACACCGTGCGCACCGTCTACGAAACCGTTTCGGAGAAAAGCGGAGAGATTCGCAGGGTGAACATCAACTGCGCGCCGCTGGACGTTGAAGGGTTCCGCGCGTTGCATGAGGTGGGCATCGGCACCTACCAGTGCTTCCAGGAGACCTACCACACGGAAACCTATGCCAAGCTTCATCCGAAGGGCCACAAAAGCAATTTCCTGTGGCGGCTTCCCGCCATGCACCGGGCCATGGAGGCGGGCATCGACGACGTGGGCATGGGCGCGCTGCTCGGGCTGTACGACTATCGCTTCGACACCCTGGCCCTGCTGGCGCACGCGGCGGAGCTGGAAAAGGCGTTCGGCGTGGGACCGCACACCCTGTCCTTCCCACGTCTGGAACCGGCCCTCAACTCGGAGATCGCCTTCAATCCGCCGTATCCGATCACGGACGCGCAGTTCAAGCGGCTGGTCGCCGTCCTGCGGCTGGCTGTTCCCTTCACCGGCCTGATTCTGAGCACGCGCGAGGACAGGGAGATGCGGCGGGAGCTGCTCGACATCGGCGTCTCGCAGATCAGCGCGGGGTCGCGCACCTATCCGGGCGCGTACACCGATCCGGATTACGACCGCCCCGACGTGCAGCAGTTCTGCGTGGGCGACAACCGCAGCCTGGACGAGGTCGTCCGCGAGATCGTGCGGCACGGGTACATTCCCTCCTGGTGCACGGCCTGCTACCGGCTGGGCCGGACCGGGGAGGAGTTCATGAAGTTGGCCAAGACCGGATTCATCCAGGATTTCTGCCGCCCCAACGCGCTCCTCACGTTCAGCGAGTACCTTCAGGATTACGCGGGCGCGGATACTCGCGAAATCTCGGTTCCCTTTGTGCGGGAAGAGGCGGAGACCGGGCCGGAAAAAGGCCGGAAAGCGCTGATGGACCGCTTGGCGCGTATCGAACGCGGCGAACGCGATCTGTACTTCTAAAGGATGCGGGACGGGCGGATGATAGCGGCAGGTGTCGACTCCCTGGAGCTGGGGCGGACGTTCTCGCAGGCGCGCAGGCGAATTCTGCTCTACGCTCCTCCTTACGGCAACTTCGCGGCCAACGCCGAGATCGCCCGGGGGCTGGAGTCGGCTTTGGCCCGGCCGGGCGGGGCGCGTCTTTCGGCCTTCCTCCTGCCCGATCCCGGGCATTGCCATTGGGCGGGCGAGCTGTTCGGCCTGCTTCGTCCCCAGGCCGGTCCCAACGACATGATGGGAGAGCTTCGAGCTTCCCGCCGTTACCTGGACGGGCTGAAAGACACGTTCGGGGAGCGGGTGGATCTGGTGGAGATGCCGTTCAGGCCGAGCCTGCCAGCGGTCCTTGTCGACGACCGGATGTTTTTCGGCCATTTCGCGCGGTCCCGCGTCCTCGCCCCCGAAGGATTCTGGTGCGCGGTGGACGCGCCGGTGGAAACGCTTTTGGCCTGCGCCCGCGCCGGGCGCGTTCCCGAGGAAGCTGATCGGGAAACGCGCGCCGCGTTCCGCATCGCGGCCGAATGCGCGCTGGCCCTGGAGCAGGGGAGGAGGTTGGATTCCAGTGCGCCCGCATGAGATCGCGGACATGCTCCGGGCACCGGATTCCGGCGAACTGCTCAAGGAAGCTTCGTCGGTTCGGGACGCCGTGTTCGGGCGCGAGGTCTTCCAGCGCGGGGTCGTGGAGTTCGGCAACCAGTGCCGTAAGGACTGCCTTTATTGCGGCCTGCGCATGGGCAATGCCGGACTGCGCCGCTATGTCCTGGGCGATGAATCCGTGGTCCGCGCGGCGGGGTGCGTCGTGCGGGCGGGCATGGGCACCGTGGTCCTCCAGTCCGGCGAGGAGGGGCGTGGCGCGGTTCGCCGCATCGGTCGGCTCGTTCGGGAAATAAAAATGCTGGGCGACGTCTCCGTGACTCTCTGCCTCGGAGACCACGATGAGGATGCCTACAGGTATTGGCGCGATTGCGGGGCCGACCGTTACCTGCTCAAGGTGGAGACGTTTGACGAGGAGTTGCACCGGCGCTGTCGGCCGGGCCAGTCCGTCCGCGAGCGGGTGGAGAGGGTGCGCCTTCTCCGCCGTCTGGGATACGAGACGGGTTCCGGCCTTATCACGGGCCTGCCGGGCATGACCCCGGAGATTCTCGCCAACGACATACTGGAATTGACCGCCCTTTCTCTGGACATGATTGCCGTGGGGCCCTTCGTCCCGCACCCGGACACTCCCTTGAGGCGGGCCGCGGCGGGGTCCATGGAGGAATCCCTGCGGGCGCTCGCGCTGCTGCGCATCCTGAATCCCCTGGCCAACATCCCGGCCACCAGCGCGCTGGACGCCCTGGCCCCGGACGGCCGCGAGCAGGGGCTTTCCGCCGGAGCGAACGTGGTCATGCCCTCCGTCACCCCGGAGTCGGTCAGGAGGGAATATTTCCTCTATCCGGGGAAAAACGGTTCCACCGAAACGGTCGCGGACGCTGTTCGCGCCTTGCGGCTGCGCCTGCGCAAGGCCGGTTATCAGCCATCCCCGGCACGGGGCGCGTCCCCTGCCTATTTCAAATAAGACCAGGAGATAGACAATGTCGAACAGGACACCGAAAGGAGACCGTATGGTCATTGCCCTTGTTGGAAGGCGCAATGCCGGGAAGTCTTCGCTCATCAACGCCATCATCGGCCAGGAGATTTCCATTGTGGCCGACCATCCGGGCACGACGACAGATCCCGTGGCCAAGCACTACGAATTGTTGCCGCTCGGGCCCGTCACGTTTTACGACACGGCCGGGCTGGACGACGTCGGGGAGTTGGGGGCGCAGCGCGTCCAGGCGGCCCGCCGGGTCCTTTACCGGACAGACCTGGCCCTGCTCGTCGTGGGCGAGGAGGGGATCGGCGTCCCCGAACGGACTGTCCTGGAAACGTTGCGGAGCATGGATATCCCGGTGATCGTGGTCTTCAACAAGGCCGATGTCGCCACGCCCTCGGAGGCGGACGTCGATTTCTGCCGGTCCGCTTACCTTCCTTGCCTCAGCGTGTGCGCCACCAATGGCCGGGGCGTCCAGTACCTCAAGACCATGCTGGTCAAATCGGCCCCCCGCGAATATTGCGAGGAGCCGCTTCTGGTGCGCGATCTTGTTTCCGAAGGGGACACGGTCCTGTGCGTCGTGCCCCTGGACCTGTCCGCGCCCAAGGGAAGGCTGATTCTGCCGCAGGTTCAGGTCCTGCGGGATATCCTGGACAGCGATGCCGTGGGCGTCGTGGTCAAGGACGAGGAGCTTGCCGGGGCCCTCGATATGCTGAAAAAGGCTCCGGCTCTGGTCGTCACCGATTCACAGGTGGTGCGGAAGGTGGCCGCCGAGGTCCCTGAAGACGTTCCCCTGACCACCTTTTCCACCTTGTTCGCCCGGCGCAAGGGCGACCTTCGAAAGCTCGTACAGGGAGCCGACGCCGTGGATTCCCTGCGGGACGGCGACAAGGTGCTGCTGTGCGAAGCGTGTTCCCACCACACCGAGGCCGACGATATCGGCCGGGTGAAAATTCCCCGCTGGATATCCCGGTACACGGGAAAACGCCTGGAATTCACCATGTACTCCGGCCACGATTTTCCGGAGGACCTGGAGGAGTATTCCCTGGCCATCCACTGCGGCGGGTGCATGATAAACAGGCGGGAGATGCTGCATCGAATGCGTGAATGCGCCCTCCGGCAGGTTCCCGTCACCAATTACGGGGTGGTCATCTCCAAGGTGCAGGGGGTGTTGGACAGGGTTGTCGGGGTGTTTGGAGCCCGGTAGCCGGGGAAGAAAGAAAGGAAGCGGCCGAAGCCGCTTCCTTTTTTTGAATTGCGCATGACCGGCCATGCGGGCCGTTGAGGGAAGCTAGGGAGCTATGAGCCGCCTGGTGATCTCCTCCATGTCGAATTTGAAGGAATGGGACGGGGCTTCGAGCAGCTTGGAAGCTTCCTCCGCCGCCGCCGGGATTTCCTGGAGGAGCTTTTGGGACAACGCCCTGTCCAGCCGCACTGTGGGTACCGAGCAGCTTATGGTCGACACGATGTTCCCCGCGTCGTCGAAAACCGGGGCGGCGATGCACCGAATGCCCTTGAACAGCTCCTCGAAATCCAGGCCGATACCCTTTTCCCTGGCGTCTTCAATGTCATTGTAGAGCCGGATGATCTTTTCGCTGTTGATGTCCGAGTTGCTTCGCCTCAGGTCCTTGATGAAGGCGCGTAGATCCTCTTCGGGCAGGAAGGCGAGAAAGACTATGCCGGACGCGGAAAGGCTCGCGGGAAAGGAAGTCCCGACGATGGAGTCCATTTGCAGGGCGTGGTGGGAGGCTATCTGGTGGATGACCACCATGTCCACGCCGGAGAGGGTGCTCAGATTGACGGTTTCGTTCACCTTGTCCCGCAGTTTCAGCATGATGGGCTGAACCATGGGCACGATGCTGCTCTGCGACGCTATCTGCTTTCCCAACTTGTAGAACTTCAGGCTCAGGGCGTAGGCTCCGCCGCGTTCGACCTGACGGACGTAGCCGAGGTCTTCGAGAGTGCGCAGAATGCGCTGCAAGGTTCCCTTGGGAATCGAGCAGGCCGCGCTGAGATCCTTCAGTTCCCACTTGCTCCTGGTCGCCATCGTCTCGACGACGTAAAGGGCCTTTTCCAGAGAACGCATCATGTAATACTTGTCTGTAGTGGACATCGTCTCCTCAAAAAAACCGGTCCCATATTCTGGGCGCCGGGAAGATAAAATGCCCTTCGCGTAACAGGAAGGGCATTCTAGGATTATCCGTTATCGTTGTTTTTGTCCAGCCAGTCCGGTTGTCGTAGCAGATACATACCATCCTTTACAAGAGAAACGCACATTGCGAACGTGAATATCATCATCGGGAATCCGGCAAGGGAGATCAGCCCCCGAACCGGTTCGATCCCGCCTGATATACATAGGACATAGGCGATGAGCCCGACCACGACGCCCCAGATGATCTTCAGCTTCTTGGGCGGTTCTTCGCCCGCCTGCACGCCCTTGGTCGAGATAATTGCCAGGGTGGCCACCAGGGAGTCGGTCATGGTGGCGAAGGAGAAGATGATGGTCACGACGAACAGGCCCATCAGAATCTTGCTGAACGGGAACTGGGACAGGATGATGTAGACCATCGATTCCATTCCGAACTCATGTATGCCGGCCCAGACGTCGGTCAGGCCGCTCCACTGGTAGAACACGGCGGTGCCGCCGAAGGTCGCGATCCAGAAGTGACAGAAAATGGTCGGCGGAATGATGTTGACCAGGATGAATTGCCGGATGGTTCTACCCTTGCCCATGCGCGCCAGGAAGTGGCCGAGCAGGGGGGCGAAGATGAAGAAAATCTCCATGTACGGCACGAGCCACTGCATGGGCCACTTGTCGTTGGCCTGCATGGTGTTGAGAAGGGTGCTGTTGCGGAAGAAGTTGTTGGCGAAATAGCCGAAGGATTCGACGCCGATGCCCAGGATGAACAAGGTGGGACCGGCAAAGAGCACTATCGCCATGAAGAAGAAGAACGCGCGGGTGGTTCCGGTGGAAAGGTAGCACATGCCTTTCTTCAGTCCCGAATAGGACGACAGGACGTAAATGGGAATGATGATCGCCGCAGCCACTCCCCAGGTCACGGGGCCGGGCGTGTAATCGAAGATCCGTCCGGTGCCGCTGCCGATCTGCATGAGTCCGGCGCCCATGCTGGTGGCCACCGCGCAGCACAGGGAAAACAGGCAGATGGCGTGGACCGTCGGCGTCAGGAAGGAACGCCATTTTGCAGGGAATATGGCGTACATTCCTGCCGCGACGGACAGGGGAGCTTTTCGGTTGTAGCTGACAAGGGCGATGGCAACGCCGCAGATGGTGTAGAAACAGTACTGGGCGATGGTCCAGTGGAGGGTGGTCTGGGCGATGGCGAACACGCCCGCGTCCTTGGTGCCCGGCTTGATGTGCAGGCTCAGGGGGGGCTGCATCATGTGGTAGATAGGCTCGCCCATGGCCCAGAACAGGATTCCGATGCCGATGCATCCGCACAGGGAGAGGGCGAACCATTGCCAAAATGAAAATTCCGGCTTGGCGTCCTTGCCGCCTAACCGGATATTGCCGATGGGGGAAAATGCCACGCCAACGGTGAACATTACGATAATGATGCCCAACGAAACTTCGAGCCAGCCGAAATTGATGTGAATCCAGGACATGATGCAGGACAGCAGGTCGGCCAGCCTTTCGTGGTAGGTCAGGCCCAGGGTGATTCCCACGACCAATAGGGAAAAACCTGGCCAGAAAGTGTAGTGGTTCAAGGATCTTCGGTTGTCATCAGGTTTATCGACCGGCATACGCTAACCTCCTGTTGCCAGCTTTACGTCACCTTGGGCTTGAATCATCTGCCACTCCGCGATGCGGTGCCGGTCATCCAAAACCACGGTGTTCATTTTATGGAATACCGTACCGTTTTGTGGTAAGCGTAAGGCACTGAGTAGATGGTGTCAATAGTTGCTGCCGTTTTTGTACGATAGAATCAATTTAAGCTATTAGCTGTGTGATTTCAAGAAGTTGGTTACAAATTGGCAAATTTTTCGCACAGACCGGCCCCCAAAGTGGGCAAAAGGGGTTGACGGGGCGAGCGCTTCCTTCTATCGTGCAGCTATTCGAAACGTCGTACCGCAATACGGCACATGAGAGGAAGACTGAGTCGGGGGAATTTTCCCCATATAAGTGGTACGAAGTACCATAATGCGGTACACAGAGGCGGTAAGTGTAGATTCTAACCACAGCAGATTCCATTGAGGTGAATATGGCCCAAGAAACTTTGTTCTTGAAGAACACGGAAGCCTTTGCCGAGAGCCTGGCCCGTTGCGGGGTGAAATATCATTTCGCCTACCCGATCACGCCGGCAACCGACGTGATGAAGCGCATGGCTGTTATCCTGCCCAACTACGGCGGGGAAATGATGCAGATGGAGAGCGAGCTGGCCGTTTCCAGCGCCCTGGCCGGAGCGGCCTGCACGGGCAAGCTGGTGGCGACTTCCAGCTCGGGCCCCGGCCTGACCCTGATGCATGAGGCCATCGGCTTCATGTGCGCGGCCGAGCTGCCCTGCCTGATGATCGACTCCATGCGTGTCGGTCCCGGCGACGGCGACATCCTCGGCGCCCAGAGCGACTACTACGTCGCCACCCGCGGCGGCGCTCACGGCGATTACCACACCATCGTCCTCGCGCCCTCCTCCGGACAGGAGATCGCAGACATCGTTCCGCAGGGCATCCGCCTGGCGTACAAGTACCGTACCCCGGTGCTCTTCGTGATCGACGGCGTGAGCGCCCAGACCACCGAATCCACCACCCTGCCCGACTATTACGACTACTCCGCCGAGTTCGACACCGCCGACTGGGCTTTCACCGGCACCCAGGACCATCCCAAACGCGCCCTGATCACCGGCAGCTACTCCCACCAGGACGGCTTCGACATGAACGAGAAGCTGCGCGCCAAGTACGCGACCATCCGCGAAAACGAGCAGATGTGGGAACAGGATCAGGTGGAGGACGCCGAACTGGTCGTCGCCGCCTTCGGCATCCACGGCCGCATGTGCCGCGACCTCGTCTTCAAGATGCGCGCCGAGGGCAAGAAGGTCGGTTTCATCCGTCCCATCTCCCTGTGGCCGTTCCCGGAGCGCGCCTTCACCGCTCTTCCCGATTCCGTGAAGAACATCCTGGTGGTCGAAATGAACCATGGTCAGATGATCGACGACGTCCGCCTGTCCGTGAACGGCCGGATGCCGGTTCATTTCCTCGGCAAGACCGGCGGCGACATGCCGATGAACACCCTGGCAGAGATGATTGCCGAAGCAAACCGCATTCTGGGGGAATAACCAAATGGAAAATCTCAGCTCCAAATACGGAAAGACGTTAAACCTGGACAAGCTGACCAGCTACTGTCCCGGTTGCGGACACGGCACGGTGACCCGTCTGGTCGCCGAGGCCATCGAGAACCTGGGCATCATGGAGAGGACCGTTTCCATCGTCGGCATCGGCTGCGGCGGCTTCTCCCACCACTACATGGATATCGACGCCATCGAGGCGACCCACGGCCGTTCCCCCTCGTTCGCCATCGGCTACAAGCTGGCCCGGCCGGACAACATCGTCTTCACCTACGCCGGTGACGGCGACACCTGCGCCATCGGCCTCGGCGATCTCCTGCACGCCGCCAACAAGGGAATGCCCATTACTACTATTATGGTGAACAACACCGTATTCGGCATGACCGGCGGACAGATGTCCCCCACCACCCTTGAGGGCCAGGTCACGACCACCACGGTCGGCGGCCGCCAGGTTCCCCATCAGGGCTACCCGCTCCTGGTGCCCGAGATGATGCGCGCCATGCCCGGCGTGAAGTACCTGGCCAGAGAGTCCGTCGCGACTCCCAAGGCAATCCGCAAGGCCAAGAAGAGCATCCAGAAGGCGTTCGAATGCCAGATCAAGGGTCTCGGCTACGCTTTCGTGGAAATCATCGTTCCCTGCCCGACCGGCCTCAAGATGAAGGTCAAGGATTCCTACGCGCGGTGCGGAAACGAGATGACTGATTACTTCCAACCTCAGGTCTTCAAAGACGAAACGGAGCAGAACGATGTTGCGTAAATGCATGTTTTCCGGATCGGGCGGTCAGGGCTCCGCGCTCATGGCGAAGATGGTCTGCCTCGGCGCCATCAAGGAGAATCTGAAGGTCGTCATGACCCAGACTTACGGTATCGAGCAGCGCGGCGGCGACTCCACGGCCTTCGTGATCGTCTCCGACGAGGCCATCGGAAGCCCCATCGTCGAGAATGACGCGGACATCGCCGTGGCCCTCAGCCAGTCCATCTACGGCAATTGCCTGGAGGGCGTGGTCCCCGGCGGCAAGCTCTTCACCAATAGCTCGATGGTGGAGCAGCCCTCCGAAGTCGACGGCTTCGATCAGATCTTGCTGCCCGTGTCCGACACCGCTGTGGAACTCGGCACCGTGCGCTGCGCCAACATGGTCATGCTGGGCGGCGTGCTCGCCGGAACCGGCCTGCTGAAGTTGGAGACCGTCGAGGAAGTGGTCAGGGAAACCATGGGTTCGAAGAAGCCCCAGTTGGTGGACCTGAACATCAACGCGCTGCGCACCGGCTATGACGCCGTGAAAAAGGAGATGGACAATGAGTGAGAAGCGTCATGTCATTGATGCCCGCCGCTGCAAGGCCTGCGGGCTTTGCGTGGACAACTGCCCCAAGGAAGTCCTGGCCCTCGGGTCCACGATCAACGCCCAGGGATACAACTACGTCTACCAGAAGAACCCCGAAAAGTGCGTTCTCTGTGATATCTGCGGCATAGTGTGCCCTGACGTTGCCATCGGCGTCGTCGTCGAATAGTTAAGCCTTCCGTCCCGGGCCTCGCCCGGGACGGATTCGATAAGGAGTTTCTCCATGAGTGATCTGGTTCCCCTTTTTCAACCCAAAAGCGTCGCCCTCATCGGTGCTTCTTCCAACCCCAAGAAGTACGGATACTGGACGGCCAAAAGCCTGATCGAAAACGGCTTCGACGGGGACGTCTACCTGATCTCCCGTTCCGGCGGCGAGCTCTTCGGGCATACCACCTATCCCGATATCACCGCCGTTCCGGGCGAAGTTGATCTGGCCATCATCGCCATCGCTCCCGCGCACATCCTGCCCGTCATGGAGCAGTGCGTCGAGAAGGGCGTCAAGTGCGCCATCGTGGTTTCCACCGGCTTCGGCGAAACCGGTCCGGAGGGCAAGGAACTCGAGCGCAAGATGCTCGAGATCGCCCGCAAGGGCAACATGCGCGTGCAGGGTCCGAACTGCATGGGCACCTACAGCGCCGCCAAGAACATGAACGCCAGCATCATCGACCTGGCTCCCGGCCCCATGAGCCTGGTCCTCCAGAGCGGCAACTTCGGCATCGACATCAACTTCAACGCCAAGTCCCGGAACCTCGGCTACAACTGCTGGGCCACCATCGGCAACCAGATGGACATGCGGTTCCACGACTTCGTCGAGTACGTCGAAGCCGACGACAACACCAAGGTTCTCCTTCTGTACATGGAAGGTCTCCGCGTGGAGAGCGAGGAGGACGGACGCAAATTCATCGAGGCCGCCCAGAAGACTGCCGCCAAGCTGCCCATCGCAGCCATCAAGATCGGCCGCAGCGCCGCCGGCGCCCGGGCTGCCGCATCCCACACCGGCTCCCTCGCGGGCAGTGAAAAGGTGTTCGACGCCGCGCTCAGGCAGGCCGGAATCGTCCGGGTGGACAGCCCGGGCCAGCTTCTGGACGCCGCCGAGGCTTTCTCCAAGTGCAAGCCCGCCAAGGGCAAGCGCATCGCCGTCCTGACCGACGGCGGCGGCCACGGCGTCATGGCCACCGACTTTGCGGAAAAGTACAACCTCGAAGCGCCGGTGCTCTCCGCGGCCAGCCAGGAAAAGCTGCGTGAGATCCTCATGCCGCATTGCCCGATCAAGAACCCGGTCGACCTCGCCGGTACGCCCGAGGCGGACATGTGGGTCTTCGACCGCTGCCTGGACGTCCTGCTGAAGGACCCCGACGTTGACGGCATCATCATCGTCGGCCTCTACGGCGGCTATGCCGACCTGTCCGAGGAATTCCGGTCCCTGGAGATGGACGTCGCCAAGAGCATGGTCGACAAGATCGCCGCAGGCGACAAGCCCGTGGTCATGCATTCCATCTACTGGCCGCAGCATCCCGAGTGCCTGGAGTACATCAGCGAGAACGGCGTGCCGGTTTTCGGCGACGTCGATGCCGCTGTCCGGACCATGGGCATCCTCTCCCAGTACAGCGACATCAAGAAGTCGCTGAAGGAAGAGGCCGACAAGGAGCTGCCCGACATGCCCGCCGACCGCAAGGAACAGGCTGCCGCCATCCTCGACGCCGTCAAGGCTTCCGGCCGCACCAACCTCGTGGAGACCGAGGCCCGCAACGTCCTGCGCTGCTACGGACTCGACATTGCTGAAGACTACCTGGCCACCACCGCCGACGAAGCCGCGGAATTCTACGGCAAACTTGGCGGCAAGGTGGTCATGAAGATTGTTTCGCCCGACATCCTGCACAAGACCGATGCGGGCGGCGTTGCCCTGAACATCGATTCCGCGGAAAAGGCCCGCGAAACCTATGAACAGTTGGTGAGAAACGGCCGTACCTACAAGGCCGACGCGGATATCTTCGGCGTCATGATGACCTCCATGCTGCCCGGCGGCGTCGAGTGCATCATCGGTTCCAGCCACGACAACACCTTCGGACCGACCGTGATGTTCGGCCTCGGCGGCATCTTCGTCGAGATTCTGAAGGACGTGGCGTTCAGGGTCGCCCCGGTGAACATGCCTTCCTGCCGGAGCATGATTCGGGAGATCAAGGGACTGGGTATGCTTCAGGGTGCACGCGGAACCAAACCCCGCGACCTCGAAGCCCTGGCGGAAACGGTCTGCATCATCTCGCAACTCGTGAACGAGCTGCGTGAAATCGCGGAAGTCGACCTCAACCCGGTTTTCGCGTTGGAAAAGGGCCTGTCCATTGCGGACGCAAGAATTATCCTGCACGGCTGATACGCCGAGTCGCAACAAACTACAGCAAGAGAGTTGAACCATGCGTGAAGTCAAGCGTTACCCCACGACGACCGGCCAAAGCTGGTTGGAAATGTCCTCCTACAAGCATCACAACTTCAAGAACCTGTCTGAAGTCCAGGATGCCTATGATTATATCGTAGTCGGCGCCGGATACGGCGGACAGGCCGCAGCCCGCCACCTGGCCGAACTGCACCCCGAGGCCTCCATCGCCGTTTTCGAAGCCATCAAGATCGGCGACAACGACAGCGGCAAGAACGCCGGTTTCATCATCGACGTGCCCCACGACTTCGGCGACCAGGGCGCTTCCTCCTTCGAGGAGAACCAGAAGTACTTCGAGCTCAACACCTTCATCATCAAGTGGATGGAAGACACCATCAAGGAGAAGGGCATCGAGGACGTGGACTGGGATCACTGCGGCAAGTACCTGTGCTGCTCCGAGACCAAGAGCTTCAAGCTGATCGAGCACGAAATCGACGAGCTCAAGCGGATGAACTGCTCCTACGAGGTGGTCGAGGGCGACGAACTGTTCCGCCGCACCGGAACCCGGTACTACAAGAAAGCCCTGTACACCTCCGGCACCGTGCTCATCAACCCCGCCGACGTGCTGCGCGGCCTCTTCAGCGTCATGCCCGATAACGTGGACGTGTTCGAGGAAGCCCCGGTCATGCGCATCGACGAGGGCAGCCCGACTCACGTCGTGCTGCGGAACGGCAAGCGGATCAAGTGCAAGTTCGTCCTGGTCACCGGCGGTCCCTTCATCCCTGAATTCGGCATCGGCCAGAAGGTGTTTTGCCCGGTATTGTCCTACGGCGCGTTCACCCGCCAGTTCACCGAGGACGAGATGCGCTACTTCGCTGGCGTGAAGCCCTGGGGTTGCACCGCCGGTCATCCGGCCGGAACGACCGTCCGCTTCACTCGCGACAACCGCATCTTCGTGCGTAACGGCTTCTCCTTCGCGACCAGCCTGACCACTTCCCATCAGCGCATCCGCCGGGCCATCCCCAAGCTGCGCCGGGCCTATGAGAACCGCTTCCCCGAGCTGAAGCACGTCAACTTCGAGTTCATCTACGGCGGCATGATCAACATGACCATGAACTACCGTCCGCTGATGATGCAGCAGTATCCCTCCGTGTTCGCCTCCGCCAGCGGCGAGGGCGCGGGCGTCGCCAAGACCAGCCTCATCGGCTACTACCTGGCGGAATGGGTCAGCGGCATCGGCAGCCAGAACCTCGACTTCCTCCGGAAGATATCCACTCCCAAGAGGCTGCCGCCGGAACCCTTCCTGACGATGGGTGCCAAGGCCCGCCTCATGTACGAAGAGTTTAACGCCAAAACGGAGATCTAACTCCATCCCTAGCCAACTCCTGATTAACGGAAAGGATGCCGGAAATGCCCCCCGGCATCCTTTCCGCAGGAGCCCCATACCCAAAGGAGATACTCATGGAATTCATAAATTCCCCGGAAACTGCTGAAGTCATTGGACCTTACAGCCATTGCGTGAAGGCCGGAAACACCTACTACATCTGCGGCCAGGTTCCCTTTCACCCGGTATCCGGCGAAGTCGTCGGAAGCGACATCAGGGAGCAGGCGTTCCAGACCCTTTTCAACCTGAAGCTGGTTCTGGATGCCGCCGGCCTTGAAATTTCGGACATCGCCAAGACCACGGTTTTTCTGACCAGCATGGAAGATTTCGACGGGTTCAATGAAGTCTACTCCGAGTTCATGGGCGACCACCGCCCGGCCAGGCTCTGCCTCGGCGCCAGCGAGATCGCGCACGGCTGTCTGTTGGAGATGGATGCGATAGCTTACAAGGAATAGTGCGTATTGTCTTGTGATTGTTAATATTTCTACAAAACTATTGCCCTTAATGTGAGGTGTACGATGGCCCCAAACGGACAGAACGGTATTAACTTCGACCATGCTCCTTTCTCGCCCGTGCATAAACGGATCGCGGTGGGAACCTTCATGGGACAGATCTGCGACGGGTATATTTTGGGCATTGTCGGCATTGCCCTGACTTATGCGACCGGGGTGCTCGGGCTGAACGGCTTCTGGATGGGGCTGATCGGCGCGGGCGCTCTTTTTGGTATTCTGCTGGGAAGCCTGATGGGCGGAATCATCATCGACCGTGTGGGAAGAAGGGTTGCGTACACGTTCGTCGCTGCCTTCAGCCTGATTCTGTCCGTGGTTCAGTTCTTCATTTCCGATCCGGCGATTCTGGCCGCGGTCCGCTTCCTGCTCGGCATGTGCGTCGGAGCCGACTACACCGTCGGCGTCGCGCTGCTCAGTGAATGGACCCCTGAGCGCATCCGCACGAAGATGATGAGCTGGCTCATGGCCGCCTGGACCTTCGGTTATATCATCTCCTACTTCGCCGGGCTGCTGATCGCCTCCATGGGCGGCGACCTTGGCGCAAACGGCTGGCGGTGGATCATCTCCTCTTCCGCCGTGCTCGCCCTGATTACCCTGATAGTTCGCGTCGGCTCGCCCGAGTCCCCGAGCTGGACCCTCGCCAAGAGGGGCAGCAAGGAGGCCCTGGAGCTGGTTCACCGTTACCTCGGCACGAACTACGGCCTGCCTCCGGAAACCGAGGAAAAGGGTTCGGCTTCGTTCGCCAAGCTGTTCAGCCCCGAGCTGTGGAAGAACACCTTGACCTCCTGTACCTTCTTCCTCTGCCAGGTCCTGCCGTTCTTCGCCATCTCCATCTTCCTGCCCGTGGTCGTGAAGGGGCTGAACATCGCCAACCCGCACGCCTCCGGAATGCTCTACAACGGCTTCACCATGGTCGGCGTCATCATCGGTATCCTGATTGCCGACATGATCTCCCGCCGCGCGTTCCTGATGTGGACGTTCTACGGCGCGGGCGCGATCCTGACCGTCATGACCGTCTGGCAGAACATGCCCCCGACCATCGCTCTGGTCCTGCTGGGCGCGTTCTCCACCGTTCTGGCCATCTCCATCGTGGCCGAGTGGCTGTATCCGCCCGAGCTGTTCCCCACCGAGCTTCGGGGTTCCGGCGTCGGCCTGACCATCGCCGCCAGCCGTATCGGCGCGGGCATGGGCACCTGGATGCTGCCGGTCGTCATGGAGCAGTACGGCGTCACCGTGACCCTGGGATGCTGCATCGCCACCCTGTTCATCGGCGGCGTCGTCTGCCAGATCCTGGCTCCCGAGACTTCGCCCAAGTTCATGAAGGTGCGTCCCGGAACCGCGACCGCTTCCGTATAGCCGGTCCGAGTTCCTTCGGCATAGCCGCAATTCAATGTCCCCCGGCCAACCTTCCGCCGGGGGGCATTTCCTCTTTGGAAGGCAAGGAACAAGTGGTTCCGGGGTCAGCGTATGTCCGTTCTCGCGACAGGATACAGCTACACTGTTCTCGCAGCTTTCAGTTGGTCGTTAACGGCGCTGTTCGCCAAAAGTATGCTCTCGGCGGGACTTTCCCCCCTGGAAGTGTCCTTTTGGCGGGCGTCCATCGGCGGCCTTTGTTTCCTGGTCAACGCCTTCGTGGCCGGCACGCTGAAAATCCGCTTCAGTCATGCGCTGTTGTTCGTCCTCTGGGGGATGATGAGTATCGGCGGCCTGTACTACGTGTTCCTGCTTTCGATACAGCACAGCGGCGCGGCCATGGGGGAGATCTTGCTCTACACCGCGCCCATCTGGGTCGCTGTCTTCACCCGGCTTTTCTCTCGTGAGGAAGAGGTTTCTCCCCGTAAATGGATGGCCATTCTCATAGCCCTGTGCGGCGTGGGGTTCGTGTGCTTTTCCGGCGGCAGCCTTCAGGGCCGGTATTCCACGCTGGGGATACTTTGCGGGCTCGCTTCCGGCTTGTGCTATGCCTTCCAGTATCCCTTTTTCAAGCACTGGCAGAAGCGCTACAGGACCGAGTCCATCTACGCCTACATGCATCTGGGCGGTGTCATGGTCCTTCTGCCGATAATCCAGTTCGATGTTCCGTATACGCCCCAGACCTGGGTCACGGCCGTGCTGATGGCCGTCTTGACCGGATACCTGGCCTTCTGGGCCTACGGCCAGGGGCTGAAGCGCGCTCCCCAGGTACATGTGGCCGTGCTTTGCAACCTGGAGCCGATTCTCGGCACGTTGTGGGTATGTATCTTCTTCGGAGAAAATTTCACTCCGGTCGGCTGGGCCGGCTTTTTCCTGATCCTTTCCGCCATTTTTATTCTCGCCACGGACCGGGGCAAGCAATATGCCGTGTAACGTCTGGATAAATTGCAGCGAGGCGTCCGGCGACATGTATGCCGGAGCCCTGGCCTGCGAGCTGCTGCGACGCTCGCCGGATCTGGAAATCTGCGGCATGGGCGGCAGCATGATGGCCGCGGGGGGCGCGAAGGTCGATTTTCCCATGAGCCGGTTGAGTTTCGCGGGATTTCTCGATGTGCTGCGCGGCCTGCCCGGGATCATCCGCCTGCGCCGGGAGATCATCGGCGCGTGGGCGCGGCGGCGTCCGGACGTGGTCGTCATGATCGACTGCCCGGACTTCAATCTGCCGTTGGCCAAGGCCGCCCACGACATGAACATCCCGGTCCTGTACTTCATCGCGCCGCAACTCTGGGCCTGGAAGCAGAAGGGCATGGAGACCCTGCGCCGATGCGTGCGGGACATCCTTTGCGCCCTGCCGTTCGAGCCTTCGTTCTTCCAAAACGGGGGATGCAGTCCGCTGTATGCCGGACATCCGCTCCTGGACATGATTCCGCTTGAATCCCTGGACACGCTGAAGCCCGATCCCAGCCTGATCGGCATCATGCCGGGGAGCAGACGGAAGGAGGTCGCCTACCTCCTGCCCGGATTCGCCGAGGCGGCCGCCCGCATCCATCGGGAAAGGCCGGAAATCTGCTTCACCATCGCCCGCGCTCCGGGCATCGGCGATCATTTCATAAGGCGGCACTGGCGCGACGATGTGCCGGTGTCCATCGTGGAGCCCGGGGAGCGTTTCAGGATGATCCGCAGGTCGGGCATGGTCCTGGCCGCGTCCGGCACCGCGACCCTGGAGACCGGCCTTATCGGCACCCCGACCATCGTGGCCTACCGGCTCGACCGCCCGGCCGCGTACATCCTGCGCAAGCTGGCCTTGTCCAGGCGGATCAGCCTGACCAACATCCTGCTCGGAAGGGAGCTGTTTCCGGAGTACCTGCAGGAGAGGGCGACGCCGCAGAACTATTACGGGCAAATGAAGGCCTGGCTGAACAATCCCGGCGCGTTGCCGGGTATCCGCGCCGAACTGCAGGAGCTCCGCCGCCTGGCCGGTCCCTCCGGGGCCATAGGATTCGCGGCGAACAGGATTCTTGCGCAACACCAAGGAGGCCAGAAGTGAACATCGGATTCATCGGAACAGGCAACATGGGCGGAGCCGTCATACGCACGCTCAAGGGAGTGGAGGGGGTCACCGTATACGGTGTGAACCGGACGAGAAGCAAGCTGGACGCGCTGGCGGCCGAGACCGGGCTCGTTCCCTGCGAAGGGGTGCGTGAGCTGGCGGAAAAGGCGGATTGCGTCGTGCTGGCCGTGAAGCCGCAGCAGGCCGGGGATATCTGGCCGGAGCTCGCGCCCGCCCTGACAGGGGAGAAGTGCCTTGTCTCCATCGCGGCCGGTCTGACCCTGGAGGACCTGGCCGGGCGGGTCAACCGCGTTTGCCCCGTGGTCCGGGCCATGCCCAACACTCCGGCCCTGATCGGGGAAGGCGTGACCGCGGTCTGCTTTGACGATCCGTCCCTTGAGGAAGGCCAGAAGAAGGCCATACGGGAAATGTTCAGCTATTCCGGCGACGTTCACGTCCTGCCCGAGAGCCTGTTCGACGTCTTTACCGCCGTCATCGGTTCCGGCCCCGCATTTATTTTTTATCTCATTGAGACCATGATCGAATCCGGTGTGGAGCTGGGGCTGGAGCGGGAGGCGTCCTCGCGCATGGTGAAAAAGCTGTTTCGCGGGGCGAGCCTCATGGCGGAGCAATCCTCCGAGCATGTCAGTATGCTCAAGGAGATGTCCATAGCTCCGGCAGGAACGACCATCGCCGCCTTGGCCCATTTCGACCGCACCGCCGTGCGCGGGAACATCATGGACGCCATCCGCATGGCCTACGCGCGTAGCGTGGAACTGGGCGGCTGATCGCGCTTCCGGCTGCGGAGCCGAACCTCGCCGGTTTCGCCGTCACGACATAAGGACACCGGACTTCCTGCCGGTGTCCCTTTTTTTTATGGGGGGTAGCCTTTTAACTCCCTGAGGAGGGAAATCAGGGGTTGAAAGCCGCTTTCGCGGCAATGGTCGGGTGATTTCGCCTCCGGCGGGCAAGGGCTCGCACCCTTGCATCCCTTGTATGCGCCTTCGGCGCGGTTTTTTCCGCTCCGTGACGTTCTGCGGTAAAAGCGGGGCGTAAATCTATAGGTCCTTTTTGGAGGGGGGAACTATACCGTTCGCTTTATGAGGAGGGGAATCAGGGATGAAAGCCGCTTCGCGGCAATTGTCGGGTGATTTCGCCTCCGGCGGGCAAGGGCTCGCACCCTTGCATCCCCTGTATGCGCCTTCGGCGCGGGTTTTTTCCGCTCCGTGACGTTCTGCGGTAAAAGCGGGGAGTAAATCTATAGGTCCTTTTTGGGGGGGAACTATACCGTTCGCTTCATGAGGAGGGGAATCAGGGATGAAGGCCGCTTCGCGGCAATGGTCGGGTGATTTCGCCTCCGGCGGGCAAGGGCTCGCACCCTTGCATCCCCTGTATGCGCCTTCGGCGCGGGTTTTCTTCTGTTCCGCAGGGGGAAGATAAGGCCGCGTCCCGATCTGTCGGGGCGCGGCCTTGCCGTATTGGTTTGCCGGTGACGGGGCCGCTATCAGGCGGGATTGTCCCGGTGCGCCCGGGCCGGTTCAGGCAGCGGATCGTCCCGATGCGCGGGCTTGTATTTGAAGACCTTGCGCAGGGCCACGTAGAGCAGGGGGATGAAGAATATCCCCAGAATGGTGGCCGCTATCATGCCGCCCATGACGCCTATGCCCACGGAGTTTTGCGCGCCCGAGCCAGCGCCCGAAGCCACGGCCAGGGGGGTGACGCCGAGGATGAAGGCGAAGGAGGTCATCAGGATGGGGCGGAGCCTCAGCCGGGCGGCGTTGAGGGTGGCCTCGATCGCGCCGAGCCCGGCCTCCTGCTGCGCCACGGCGAATTCCACGATGAGAATGGCGTTCTTGGCCGCCAGGCCGATGGTGGTTAGCAGGCCGACCTTGAAGTAGACGTCGTTGCTCTGGCCGAACAGGGTGGCCGCCAGGAGCGCGCCGAAGATGCCCACGGGCACCGAGAGGATGACCGCGAAGGGAATGGACCAGCTTTCATACAGGGCGGCCAGGCAGAGGAAGACCACCAGGATGGACAGGGCGTAGAGGGGCGCAGCCTGGTTGCCGGACAGTTCCTCCTGGGCGGAAAGGCCGGTCCACTGGAGGTTGAAGCCCGCAGGAAGCAGGGAGACAAGCTTTGCCACTTCGCTCATGGCGTCGCCCGAGCTGACTCCCGGCGCCGCCTGGCCCTGAATCTCCACGGCCGACGAGCCGTTGTACCGCTCCAGCCTGGGCGAATCAAAGGTCCAGCGGCCGTTGGCGAAGGAGGCGAACGGCACCATGCCGCCCTTGTTGTTGCGCACGAACCAGCGGTTTACGTCTGTCGGCTGCATCCGGTATTCCGCGTCGCCCTGTAGGTAGACGGGTTTGACGCGGCCCCGGTCGATGAAGTCGTTGACGTAGGCGCTGCCCCATGCCGTGGACAGGGTGGTGTTGATGTCCGAGAAGGAGAGGCCGAGGGCGCCCGCCTTTTCCTGGTCGATGTCGATGTGGTACTGCGGCTCGTCCTCCTGCCCGTTGGGCCGGGTGTTGGAGAGCAGAGGGCTTTGGGCGGCCATGCCGAGGAACTGGTTGCGGACTTCCATGAGCCGGTCGTGTCCGGCCCCGTTGATGTCCTGGAGGTAGAAGTCGAAGCCGTTGGACGTGCCCATGCCGTGGATGGCGGGCGGAGCCAGGGCGAAGATGCGGGCCTCGGTCATGCGTGAGAACGTGCCCATGGCCCGTCCGGCAACGGCCTGCGCCGACAGGGCCGGGGAGTGGCGTTCCTCGAAGGGCTTGAGCCGGATAAAGGCGATGCCTGCGTTCTGGCCCGAACCGCTGAAGCTGAAGCCGACGGTGGTGAACACGCCCTCGACGGCTTCCTTTTCCTGGGAACGGAAGTAGTCGGAGACCTCGTCCATGACCCGGGCGGTGCGTTCCTGCGTCGCGCCCACGGGGAGCTGGACGCTGGTGATCAGGATGCCCTGGTCCTCCATGGGGAGGAATGAACTGGGCAGCTTGAGGAACATCCAGACCATGGCGGCCGTGAGCGCCAGGAATACGATCAGGAAACGGCCGCTCCGACGGAGCATCCATTTCGTGCCGTCATGGTAGGCGGCGGTGGACTTGTCGAAGACGCGGTTGAACCAGTTGAAAAAGCTCAGCCGCCGGTTGTGGTCCACGGGTTTGAGAATGGAGGCGCACAGGGCCGGGGTCAGGATCAGGGCCACCAGGACCGAGAGGACCATGGACGAAACGATGGTCAGGGAGAATTGGCGGTAGATGACGCCCACCGAGCCGCCGAAGAACGCCATGGGCACGAAGACGGCGGACAGGACCGTGGCGATGCCCACGAGAGCCCCGGAGATTTCCTTCATGGACTTGCGCGTCGCCTCGCGCGGGCTGAGGCCTTCGGTCGACATGATGCGTTCCACGTTTTCCACCACCACGATGGCGTCATCGACGAGCAGGCCGATGGCGAGGACCATGGCGAACATGGTCAGGGTGTTGATGGAATAGCCCGCCGCCGAGAGTATGGCGAAAGTGCCGAGCAGAACCACCGGCACGGCGATGGTCGGGATGAAGGTGGCCCGGATGTTCTGCAGGAAGAGGAACATGACGATGAAAACCAGGATGACCGCTTCGATCAGGGTCTCGATCACTTCGGTGATGGAGAGTTTGACGAACGGGGTGGTGTCGTAGGGGTAGACCACTTCCAGGCCCTGGGGGAAGGTCGGGGAGAGCTTGGAAACGGCGGCCACTACGGCGTCGGCGGTCTGGATGGCGTTGGCGCCGGTGGCCAGCTTGATGGCCAACCCCGCGCCGGGCTGGCCGTTGTATCGCGCGCTGGTGGTGTAGCTTTCAGCCCCCAGTTCCACGTCGGCCACGTCGGACAGCCTGACGATGGAGCCGTCGGCCGAACTCTTGATGATGATGTCGCGGAATTGGTCGACGGTTTGCAACCGGCTGCGGGCGGTGATGGTGGCGTTGAGCTGCTGCCCCTCGACGGAAGGCAGGCCGCCGAGCTGTCCAGCGGAGATCTGGGTGTTCTGCGCCCGGATGGCCGTGGCCACGTCGCCGGGCATGAGGGAGTATCCGGCCAGCTTGTCCGGGTTGAGCCAGATGCGCATGGAGTAGGACGAGGCGAAAAGTTGGGTGTCGCCCACGCCTTCCACGCGCTTCAGGCTGTCGTTGAGGGAGCTGTCCACGAAGTCGGCGATGTCCACCGAGGACATGGTCCCGTCCTTGGAAACGAAGCCGATGACCATGAGGAAGCTGGCCGAGGACTTGGTCACGCTGACGCCGTTGCTTTGGACTACTTCCGGGAGCTGCGCCGTGACGCGCTGGAGCTTGTTCTGGACCTGCATCTGGGCCACATCCGGGTCGGCCGCGTTGGTGAAGGTCAGGGTGATGTCCGTGGAGCCGGTGGAAGTGGACGTGGACGTCATGTAGTCCAGGTTGTCGATGCCGGTCATGCCCTGCTCGATGACCTTGGTCACCGAGTTCTCGACGGTCTTCGCGTCTGCGCCGGGGTAGTTGCAACTGACCCGCACCGAGGTGGGCGCGATGTCCGGGTACTGGGATATGGACAGGTTCCTGAGGGCCAGCAGGCCCGAAAGCATGATGACGATGGCGATGACCCAGGCGAAGATGGGCCGCTTGATGAAAAATTCGGACATGGCCGGTCTAGCCCTCTCCGCCCGCCGAGGCCGCCTCGGCGGTCCCTTCGGCCTGCACGGCCCGAACCTCGCCCGTGGCGTCCACCACGGTCATTTCCTTGGTGTTCACGGCCTGTCCGGGGCGGATGAATTGCGTCCCCTGGACCACGATCTTGTCGCCGTCGGCGATGCCGGACTCCACGAGCCAGGAGTTGCCCACGTTGCGGCGCACGGCGAGGACCCTTTGTTCGACCTTGCCTTCCTTGTTCACGAACAGGGCAATGGGTTCGCCCTTGGTGTTCCGGGCGACGGCCCGCTGGGGAACCAGGTAGCAGTTGTCGATCCGGCCGTCCTCGATGATGGCGCGGACATACATGCCCGGCAGGAGCAGGCGGTCGGGGTTGGGGAACTCGGCGCGCACGGTGAAGGTGCCGGTGCCCTCGTCCACCTTTGTCTCGGAAAATTCCAGGGTGCCGGGGTGGGAGTAGACGGTCCCGTTGTCGAGTTTCAGTTTCACGGACATGGTCGTGCCGGACGTGTGGATGCGCCCGGCGGCGATGGCCTGCCGCAGGTTGAGCAGGCTGGTGCTCGATTGCGTCATGTCCACGTTGATGGGATCAAGCTTCCGGATGGTGGTCAGCGGAACGCTCTGGTTGGCCGTCACCAGCGCGCCGGGCGTGAGGTTGGACTTTTCGATGCGTCCGCTGATGGGGGCCTTTATTTCGGTGTACCCGAGATTGATGCGCGCGCGTTCCACTTCGGCCTTGGCGGCGGCCACCGCGGCCAGATCGGCCTCGTAGATGGCCTTGGCGTCCTCGTAGTCTTGCGTGCTGATGGCCTTGTCCTTTATGAGTTCGGAATACCGCTTGGCCTTGTTCTCGGAGCTGGGCAGGGAGGCCTGGGCCTTTTTCAGCGCGGCCAGGGCGCTGTCGTAGGCGGCCCGGTAGCTTGAAGGCTCGATGCGGTAGAGCACGTCGCCCGCCTTGACTTCGCCGCCTTCGCGGAAGAGACGCTCGCGGATGATGCCGTCCACCTGGGGACGGACGTCGGCCACAAGCGAGGTCGTGGTCCGGCCCGGCAGCTCCGTGGTCAGGGTCACGGACTGCGCGTGCAGCGTCATCACGCCGACCTCGACCGGCGCCCTGGTGGCCCGGGCTTCGGGGGTGGAGTCCTTGCAACCCGCCAATCCGGCCAGAACAAGCAGGCAGAGCAGGAATAAGGGAAGGGCGGACGCGCGGCCCGGAGCGGAAGGGAAATACATCGTGGACGGGACGATTTTCAAAGTCGATTCCTCCTTGACGCTTGAAAGCGTCATCAATTACGGTACCAGGCAGTACTAATATGGTCGGCGAGCCGGACTGTCAATCCGGTAAATTGTGAAAAGTTGTAAAACGCAGGGGGAGGAAGATGGGAGCGGACGCGAAGATTCGGCGTGGACGGCCCAAGGCCATGTCCGACGACGAACGCCGCAAGCGGATCGTCCAGACGGCGGAAAAGCTGTTCGTGCGCAAGGGGTTCGCAGGAACCCGCACTCTTGAAATCGCGGCCCGATGCAAGATTTCCAAACAGACTATGTACCGCCTTTTCCCCACCAAGCTCGATTTGTTCGCCGCCGTGGTCGAGGCCCATCGCATGAAAATGGTGGATTTCAGCGACCGCTACGACGACCTGCCGCTGGATCAGGCGCTGGCGCGCATGTTCATGATCGATCTCGACCAGGAATCCTACGAGCTTCGCGCGGCGTTTTTGCGCACCATCAACATCGAGTCCGTGCAGCACCCGCAGATTCGCGACCTTTTGCGCCGCCAGGGCGGCCGCCGGACCCGCATGGAGCTGAAGGCCTGGCTGGACCGCCAGTGCGAGAAGGGGCGTCTGGACGTCGAGAGCACCGACAGCGCCGCGCACATGCTCATGGATACGCTTGTCGGCGCGGTCTTTTTCGACGCTTTGGGCGGCTTCGGATGGGCTAACCGGGAAGAGCGCGCCGCGCATTTTCGGCGGTGTATCGACATTTTCCTGAAAGGAGCGCTGCCCGGCGGGGACAGGTCCTGATATGCCGCGATACGGGCTGGGCGGCGGGCGCAACCCCGGCCCTGCGCCGTTTTGTCGCGTCCTCGTCCTGTGCGGGGCGCGGCTTTCGTCTTTACTCCCCGTGAATTTGCGGTATGTTGGGGCATATGGGAATGATTCCGGATTTCCCCGGGAAAGCCCCACAACCAGCGAGATTTTTTCATGAGCGAACATCTTCCCCAGCTTGAGGTGGCCCGCAGCGGCGATCTCGCCCTCGGCATCCTGCCCCATATGGCCAACCGTCACGGGCTTATCGCCGGGGCCACCGGGACCGGCAAGACCGTCAGCCTGCGGGTTCTGGCGGAACATTTCAGCGACATCGGCGTGCCGGTCTTCATGGCCGACGTGAAGGGCGACATCGGGACCATGGCCCAGCCCGGCGGCGACCATGCAAAGGTGCGCGAGCGGGTTGAGTCGTTGAGCCTGACGGATTTCGCCTATCAGGCCTACCCCGTGGCTTTCTGGGACGTTTTCGGGGCCAAGGGCCATCCCCTGCGCACCACGGTTTCGGAGATGGGGCCGCTGCTCCTGGCCCGGCTGCTGGATTTGAACGACACCCAGAGCGGCGTCCTGTCCATGGCCTTCCGCATCGCCGACGACGAGGGGCTTCTTCTCCTCGACTTGAACGACCTACGCGCCATGCTCGTCTATTTGGCCGAGAACGCCAAACGGTTCCGGGCCGAATACGGGAATATCTCGGCGGCCTCGGTGGGCGCGATCCAGCGGGGGCTGCTCGCCCTGGAAGAGCAGGGCGCGGACGAATTTTTCGGCGAACCGGCCTTGAACCTGGACGACCTGATGCAGACCCAGGACGGCAAGGGCGTAATCAACATCCTGGCCGCGGACCGGCTGCTGCGCTCGCCGCGCGTCTATTCAACCATGCTGTTGTGGCTCCTGTCGGAACTCTTCGAGTCCCTGCCCGAGGTGGGCGACCCGGAAAAGCCCCGGTTGGTTTTCTTTTTCGACGAGGCGCACCTGCTCTTCGACCGCGCGCCCCGCGCGCTGGTGGACAAGATCGAAATGGTCGTCCGGCTCATCCGCTCCAAGGGCGTGGGTGTGTACTTCGTGACCCAGATGCCCACGGACCTGCCGCCGGACGTGCTCGGCCAGCTCGGCAACCGGGTGCAGCACGCCTTGCGGGCCTACACCCCGCGCGACAGGGAAGCCGTGCGCACGGCGGCGCAGACCTTCCGCGAGAATCCTGACTTGGATGTGGAAGCGGCCATCACCGATCTCGGCGTGGGCGAGGCCTTGGTCTCGTTCCTTGAGCGCAAGGGCGCGCCGGGCATGGTGCAAAGGGCGCTGATACTGCCGCCGCGCAGCCGCCTGGGCGTGCTGGAGCCGTCGGAAATGGAGCGGATCGTCCGGGGATCGGTCCTGTACGGCCACTACGAACAGGAGATCGACCCGGAATCGGCCTATGAAATTCTCACGGCCCGCCGAAAGGAGATGGAGGAGCAGCGTCAGGCGCATCTCCAACAACAGGAGCGGGAAAAGGAAGAGCGCCGTGCCGCCAAGGCGAGTCGGGCAGGCTCAAATCGCCAGGGGCTGGTCGAAGCCTTCGCCAAATCCGCCATTCGTTCCATCGGCTCCGCCTTCGGCAGGCGCATCGTGCGCGGCGTATTGGGCGGCCTGTTGAAATAATTCCCATGCCTATGACGAAAAAGGGATGCGGGCTTCGGCTCGCATCCTTTTTTTGCGCCCTGTGGATTGTCAAACCAAACTGGAACACCTCGGTAAGTCCGCGCCGAAGGCGCATACATGGGATGCAAGGGTGCGAGCCCTTGCCCGCCGGAGGCGAAATCATTCGACTATTGCCGCGAAGCGGCTTTCAACACCTGAGTCCCCTCTTCAGGGCGTTGAAAGGGAAGCCCCCCACCTGTTTTCCCGTTTCGGCTTATCTTGGGACGAATCAGGACTCGCTCGCTTCGACGGCCTGGACGGCCAGCTCCTGAGCCAGGTCCAGCAGGATTTCCCGCTCCTCCAGTCCGTCCAGGAAACGTTGCGGAATGCCGGACAGTCCCACCTGGGCACCGACCAACGCGCCGGTCAGGGTGGACCGGGCCATGTTCTGCCCGCCGCCGTTGAGGGCGTTGAGCACCGCCGATTCGAAGTCGTCGTGGAATCGGGCGGCCAGGTAATAGGATGCCGGAAGCATGTGGTAGATGGCGCAGGGCATCCCGTACACCAGGGATACTTTCCAGGCCGGTTCGATGCTTACCCCCGGGTCCGCGGCGGCAAGTGCCATGTAGCCGGGGGACAGCAGGGCGTCCGGGGACGCGAAACGACCGGCGCGCGGCGGGTCCGGGTCTCCGGGCCGGGGAGCCTTGAGCCCCTCGCGGGTGACGGCATGGAACGGCAGCACGCCGTCTTTGACCTGCCGCATGAGTTTGGCGGGCAGGATCGGATCGAGCCGATGCCCCTTCACGAGCATGGACAGTACCGCGCAATAGGCGACGGTCATGGAAATGACCGCGTCGTCGGCTTGTGTCAGGGCTGTGTTTCCGCTTACGGCGGCGGCCATGCGCACTGGGTCCAGGGCGTAGCGCACACCGATGGACAGGACCCGTTCGATGGCCTCCGTGGTGTCGGCGTTTCCGCCGGTCCGGCCCCACGGCAACCCCTGTTCCACGCGTCTCCGCCAGGCTTCGCGAATGGATTGGCTGGTGTACCCTCCCGGCCCATGGGCGGGTTCGCCGTTGAGCAGGGGAAAAAGTTCCTCATCCATCCGGCGGCAGAAGTCTTCCTCGTCGTATTCCCCACGTTCCACCAGGGAGCGAATCGTCAATTTATGGATGAATCCCGATTGGGAAAGCTGACCCGCCTTCAGCCCCTCATGATATCGGCCGGGGAGGGGATCGGTGTAGCCGTCGATCCATTCGCCATAGTCGCGGCGCATTTCGTCCAAGTCATAATACCAATGAGGGCCGAGGCCCAGGGCATCGCCGATGAAAGCGCCCATGACCGCTCCCGCGGCCCGATCGCGCATTGCATTCATGTCCGTCCTCCTGTCTTGAAGGCCCATGTCGTTTTTGGGTGAAACCAGACTTTCACGATCTAGTATATGGTGAATGGGCCTTTTTCGAAAGCTCTTCATCGGTCGAATTCAGAGGGGAAAATGCGGGTCGATTTTTGGCCTGTTCGACTCCGAAATTCAGGGGCGGATATGCTCGGAAAACGATCCCGCCGGGAAATAATATCCGCTGCCCGATTTTTACTTCCGACAAGCAAAAATAGGCATTTTTTTGATTGACCGATCAATTAAAAAATGAACTTTTTTTAAAAAACAAGTTAATTCGAATAATTAGAGGCGAAATTTTTTCTTCACATTTTAAATCGGTGTGGTAGATGTGAGTCGTAGCCGGTTGGGTGCCGGTATTGAGAAGCAAATAAATTTAAAGAGAGGATATTGTGATGAAGCGTTTTACCCTGGCTCTGATGCTCGTATTTACCGTTTGTGTCGCTACCGCTTTTGCCGCCAAGTCTTTCGCCGGCGCCACCGAAGCCCATGACATGAGGGCGCACACCGTGGCCGAGGCCAAGGCTTCCAGCGTGGATACCGGCGTTGTGCTGCACGGCCGTATCGTCAAGGTCATCAACGACAACAGCGTGCTGTTCTCCGACAACACCGGCGAGTTGGTGGTCCACATGCAGAACGCCCAGGCCAACAAGGACGTCATCACCAACGCCGATGTCGACGTCAACGGCAAGATCGTCAACGATCTCATGTACACCGAAGTCAAGGCCGACTCCGTGACCATGCACAACTAGTCCGGTCCATATATGAATTGAAAAAGGGACGCCCTGTGGGGCGTCCCTTTTTTTGTGCCTCCGGCGGCCAGAGGGGGAACCTCTTGAAAGAGGTTTCCCCCTCTGGACTCCCCCTCCAGAACTTTTTGGCGCCGCTTCGCGGGATAACACGTAAGCTGATGCATCGGTTTTCTAACATATCCATTTCACCGCTAAATATTACATTAAGCAGAAGAGCTTCGAGCCGCTGCCCGCCCCGCGAAGCGGCCACAAAAAGTTTAGGAAAGGAGATGGGATGGGGGGTCCGGGGGGAAGGGAAGAGGGACAACCCTTTGAAAAGGGTTTCCCTCTTCCCTTCCCCCCGGCCGCCGGAGGCCTCCCAAAAAAGAGGACCTCCCGTCTTCTGACGGGAGGTCCATAACGCGGGGTGATTCCCTAGGAGTATATTTTGTAAGTTGCGGTCACAAAACTCCACCCGCGCTATTGTCGTTTAGCGTCCGTCGTCGCACGGCTCTCCGGAGCCGGGGCTTTCGGCGGAGATGCCGGAGTCGCAGGCGGCGGGGTCTTCGGATTCAGGGGCGACAGGCGTTTCCTCGGCCATGCGGCTGAGGATGGTATAGCGGTTGTCGTAGTCCTGTTCGATCTTGGAGCGGTAGGTCTTGGACAGGTCCGGGTGGAACCGTTCGAGCATGGCGTACCGGTTTTCGCCGGACAGGAATTCCTGGAGGGAGCCGTCCGGGGCCTTGGAGTCGAGCTGGAACGGGTTTTCGCCCTTGTCGGCGCGTTGCGGGTCGAAGCGGAAGAGCGGCCAGTAGCCGGAGTCCACGGCGAGCTTCTGTTCGAGCTGGGTCTTGCCCATGCCCTTCTTGATGCCCTGGTTGATGCACGGGGCGTAGCAGATGATCAGGGACGGTCCGTTGTAGGCTTCGGCCTCGCGGAACGCCTTGAGGAGCTGCTGCTTGTCCGCGCCCATGGATACGGAAGCCACGTAGACGTATCCGTAGGTCATGGCCATGCGGCCGAGGTCCTTTTTGCCGGTGCGTTTGCCCGCGGCTGCGAACTTGGCGATGGAGCCGAGCGGGGTGGCCTTGGAGGACTGCCCGCCGGTGTTGGAGTAGACCTCGGTGTCGAGGACGAGGATGTTGATGTCTTCGCCGGACGCCAGGACGTGATCCACGCCGCCGTAGCCGATGTCGTAGGCCCATCCGTCGCCGCCGAAGATCCAGATGGACTTCTTGGTGAACAGGTCGGCGTCGGCCGCGATGGCCTTGAGGTTGTCGCCGGTCGCGGAAGCGAGGACGGTCTTGAGGGCCGCGCCGGTCTCGGCGGAGGCTTCGGGATCGTCTTTTGCGGCCAGCCAGTCGGCCAGGGCTTTCTTTACGTCGCCGTCGGCGGTTTCAAGGGCCTTTTCGCAGTTGGCGACAAGGATTTCTCGGCGGTTGTCGAGGCCCATGCCGATGCCGTAGCCGAATTCGGCCGCGTCTTCGAACAGGGAGTTGCCCCAGGCCGGGCCGAAGCCGTCGCGGTTGGTGCAGTACGGGGTGGACGGTGCGGAAGCGCCCCAGATGGAGGAGCAGCCCGTGGCGTTGGCGATGACCATGCGTTCGCCGAAGAGCTGGGTCAGCACCTTGACGTAGGGGGTTTCACCGCAACCGGCGCACGCTCCGGAGAATTCCATGAGCGGCTGGCGGAACTGGGAGCCCTTGACCGTGTCGCGCTTGAAGGCGTCGCGGTAGGCCACGGTTTCGGTGTAGTCGAAGTTGGGCACCTGCTCGGCGGTTTGGGTGGCGATGGGCTTCATGACCAGGGCCTTGTCCTTGGCCGGACAGATGTCGGCGCAGTTGCCGCAACCGAGGCAATCCAGGGTGTTGACCTGCATACGGTAGCGCATTCCCTTGACGTCCTTGCCCTTGGCTTCGACGGTGGCGAAGGCAGCAGGCGCGCCCGACGCGTCCTCGTCGGCCAACAGGACCGGGCGCAGGGCGGCGTGCGGACAGACGAAGGCGCACTGGTTGCACTGGATGCAGTTGTCGGCGATCCACTCGGGCACGTTGATGGCCACGCCGCGTTTTTCCCAACGGGAAGTGGCGACCGGCATGGTGCCGTCCTTGGAGAATGCGGAAACCGGCAGGGTGTCGCCCTTCTGGGCCAGGACGGGCCGCATGACGTTCTTCACGTAGTCGGGCTCGTCCGTCTCGGACGCGGGTTCGTCGGCCAGGGACGCCCAGGAGGCGGGCACGTCCACCTGGACCAGGGCGTCGGGAGCCTTGTCCACGGCGGCGCAGTTCATTTCAACGATCTTCGGTCCCTTCTTGCCGTACGCCTTGTCGATGCCGTCCTTGAGCAGGCTGACTGCCTGTTCGAACGGGATGACGTCGGCCAGTTTGAAGAAGGCGGTCTGCATGACCATGTTGATGCGTCCGCCGAGACCGGCCTCGCCCGCGATTTTGACCGCGTCGATGGTGTAGAACTTGAGCTTCTTTTCGGCGATGGTGCGGCGCATGGCGGCAGGGAGGTTCTTTTCGATTTCGCCGCCGGTCCAGGCGCAGTTCAGGACGAAGGTGCCGCCGTCCTTGATGCCTTCAAGCACGTCGTAGAGGTTGACGTAGCTCGGGTTGTGGCAGGCCACGTAGTCGGCGGCCGCGACCAGATAGGTGGACTGGATGGGCTCGTTGCCGAAGCGCAGGTGGGAGATGGTGATGCCGCCGGATTTCTTGGAATCGTAGGCGAAGTAGCCCTGCGCATACATGTCGGTGTTGTCGCCGATGATCTTGATGGCCTGCTTGTTCGCGCCCACGGTGCCGTCCGAGCCGAGACCCCAGAACTTGCACTGCACGGTGCCTTTGGGGGTTGTGTCCAGGGTCCCGGTCAGGACGAGGGAGGAGTTCGTGACATCGTCGTCGATGCCTACGGTGAATCTGGATTTGGGGGCCGGGGAGGCGAGGTTGTCGTAGACAGCCTTGACCATGGCCGGGGTGAATTCCTTGGAGCCGAGGCCGTACCGGCCGCCGATCACTGCCGGGCCGACGCCCTGTTCGAACAGCACGGCGCAGATGTCCTGGTACAGGGGGTCGCCCTGCGCGCCGGGTTCCTTGGTCCTGTCGAGGACAGCGAGCTTCTTGCAGGAAGCAGGCAGCACGCTCAGGAAGTGGGCGGCGGAGAAGGGGCGGTACAGACGGACTTTTATCAGGCCGACCTTTTCGCCCTGTTCGAGCAGATGGTTGACCACTTCCTCGATGGTTTCGCAGGCGGAACCCATGGCGATGATGACGCGCTCCGCGTCGGGCGCGCCAACGTAGTCGAAGGGCTTGTAATTGCGGCCGGTGAGGGCGGAAACCTTGCCCATGTACTCTTCGACGATGGCCGGGATGGCTTCGTAGTTCGAGTTGGCGGCCTCGCGACCCTGGAAGTAGATGTCGGGGTTCTGCGCCGTGCCCCGGATGTTCGGATGTTCGGGGTTCATGGCCCGGGTGCGGAATTCGGCGACCTTTTCCATGTTCAGCAGGGGCAGCATGTCCGCGTAGTCGATGGTCTCGATCTTCTGGATTTCATGGGAGGTGCGGAAGCCGTCGAAGAAGGACACGAAGGGAACCGAGGCTTCCACCGTGGACAAGTGCGCGACCAGCGCGAGGTCCATGACCTCCTGCACCGATGCGGAAGCGAGCATGGCGAAGCCGGTCTGGCGGCAGGCCATGACGTCCTGGTGGTCGCCGAAGATGGACAGGGCGTGACCGGCCAAGGCGCGCGCCGAGACGTGGAACACGCAGGGCAGGAGTTCGCCCGCAATCTTGTACATGTTCGGGATCATCAGCAGCAGACCCTGGGAAGCCGTGAAGGTGGTGGTCAACGCGCCGCCGGCCAGGGAGCCGTGCACCGCGCCGGCCGCGCCGGCTTCGGACTGCATCTGGCGGATCTTGAGGGGATGGCCGAAGACGTTTCTCTTGTTCTGGGCGGCCCACTCGTCGGCGATCTCGCCCATGGAGGAGGAAGGGGTGATGGGGTAAATGGCGGCGGTTTCGCTCATGGCGTAGGCCACCCACGCGGCAGCGGTGTTGCCGTCCATTGTCTTCATTTTGGACATGTTGTGCTCCGTTTCTTATAACTAGGTATTATATATGTTTATCCATCAACCAGCGCTTTGGTGGCGTGGGCGATCTCCAGTTCCTCGTTGGTGGGGATCACGAGCACGTTCACCGGGCTGTCGTCGGTGCTGATGCGGCGCACGCCGGGGGCGCGCGTTTCGTTGCGTTCCGCGGAGAGCCGGATGCCGAGGCCTTCGAGCCCTTCGCAGGCGGCGGCTCTGACAAAGGCGTCGTTCTCGCCGATGCCCGCCGTGAAGACCACGGCGTCGGCCCGGCCGAGCACGGCCAGGTAGGAGCCGATCTGGGCCTTGACCCGATAGGCGAACATCTCGAATGCGAGCTGCGCCTTCTTGTTGCCCTTTTGGCGGGCGGCGTGCACGTCGCGCATGTCGTTCAGGCCGGAAATGCCGAGCAGGCCGCTTTGCTTGTTGAGCATGGTGTCCACTTCAAGCACGGACATATTCCGGTGCTTGGTGATGAAGGGGAACAGGGCCGGGTCCACATCGCCCGAACGGGTGCCCATCATCAGCCCGGCAAGCGGGGTCAGTCCCATGGTGGTGTCCACGCATCGGCCGTTCTTGACCGCGGCCATGGAGCATCCGTTGCCCAGGTGGGCGGTAATCAGGTCCACTTCGTCAACGGGCTTGCCGAGGAAGGCCGCGGCCTCCCTGGTGACGTACTTGTGGGAGGTGCCGTGGAATCCGTACTTGCGGATCTTGAGGTCCTCGTAGAGGTCCGTCGGGACCGGGTACATGAACGCCTTGGGCGGCATGGTCTGATGAAATTCGGTGTCGAACACGGTGACGTTCGGCGTGCCTGGAAAAAGCTCCAGGGCGGCTTCGATCCCCACCAGGTTGGCGGCGTGCAGGGGCGCGAGCGGAATGTTGTCGCGGATGGTCTCCACCACGTCGGCGTCCACCAGGACCGGCGTGGAAAAGGATTCGCCGCCCTGGACCACGCGGTGTCCCACGGCGTCTATGTCGCGCAGGGAGTCGATGACGCCCCATTCCTCGCCGGTGAGTTTCGAGACCATGAGTCCCATGGCCTCCTTGTGATTCAGGATGGGCAGATGCTCCACGGATTTGGCGTCGGGCCATTTGTCCGGATTGGATTTCTGGGTGATGGAGCCTATTTCCTCGCCGATACGCTCGATGAGGCCCGAAGCCATGACCCTGTCGTCAGCCATGTCGATGAGCTGGTATTTGAGGGACGAGCTTCCGGAGTTGATGACCAGGATTTTCATGCTATGCGTTCCTTTGGGCTTGGGCCTGGATGGCGGTGATGGCCACGGTGTTGACGATGTCCCGCACGCGGCAGCCGCGCGAGAGGTCGTTGACCGGCTTGTTCAGCCCCTGGAGTACCGGGCCGATGGCGGTGGAGCCGGGGACGGCCCGCTGCACGGCCTTGTATGTGTTGTTGCCGGTGTTCAGGTCCGGGAAGATGAAGACCGTGGCGTGTCCGGCCACCTCGGAACCGGGCAGCTTGGTCCGGGCCACGTCCGGGTCCACCGCCGCGTCGTATTGCAGCGGCCCCTCGATGGGGATGGAAAGGCCCCGCTCCTTGGCCAGGCTCTTGGCGATGGCCGTGGCCTCCACGACCTTCTCCACATCCGCGCCGGTGCCCGAGCCGCCCGTGGAGTAGGAGAGCATGGCCACATACGGGTCGATGCCGAAGAGCCGGGCGGTCTGCGCCGAGCTCAGGGCGATCTCCGCGAGCTGGGTCGCGTCGGGTTTAGGGTTGACCGCGCAGTCGCCGAAGCAGACTACGCGGTCACCCATGCACATGAGGAAGACGGACGATACAATGGAAGCGTCCGGTCTGGTTTTGATGAATTCGAAGGCGGGGCGGATGGTCTGGGCCGTGGTGGTCACCGAGCCGGAGACCATGCCGTCCGCGTCGCCCGCATGGACCATCATGGTCCCGAAATAGGTGGGGTCGACGATGCGGTCGCGGGCGTCCTCCATGCGGATGCCCTTGTGCTGCCGCGCTTCGAAGTACCGCCGGGCGTAGTCCTCGAACTGCGGTGACCGGGCCGGGTCCAGCAGGACCGCGCCGTTGAGCTGCACGCCGAGATGGGAGGCCTGGGAGAGGATGGCGTCCGGGTCGCCCAGCAGGGTGATGTCCACCACGTTGCGCCGTTGCAGTATCTCGGTGGCCCGGAGGATGCGGTCGCTGGTTCCCTCGGGCAGGACGATGTGCATCCGTTCGCGTTTGGCCGTCTCAAGGAGGTTGTATTCGAACATGATCGGCGTGATCTTGGTGGATTGGGTGGTGACCAGCCGGTTGCGCAGCTCCTCGATGTTCACGCAGGATTCGAAAAGGCCGATGGCCGAGGCGATCTTGGCCGGGTGCTCGGGGTCGATGGTGCCGTGCAGGGCCTGGAGCGTCTGGGTCGCCTTGAAGGTGTGGTCCTTCACGCTGAGGATGGGCAGTGGGACGCCGGTCCATCCTTCAATGAGCCTGTGCACGGTCTCGGACGGCTGTATCCCGCCGGTCAGCACGATGCCCGCGATGTTGCCGTACAGGGAGGACTGGCGCGAGGAGATGCTGGCCAGGATGATGTCCATGCGGTCGCCGGGGGTGACGATCAGCGCGCCGTCCTCGATGTATTCGAGAAAATTGGTGATGTGCATGGCCGCGGTCAGGAAGCTGTCCACCTGCGTGTCCAGCCTGCCGTGGCCGTAAAGCACGGTGGCGTCCAGCCATTTGATGACGTCGTGAATGGTCGGGTTGCCCAGCCGCTTGTCGTCCGGGACGGCGTAGGCCAGCAGCGGGTGCGAGGCGCGGGTCTTGGCCTCGATGTCCCGGAGCGTGTCGGGCGAGAATCCGGGACGGGCGCGGTTCACGATGAGTCCCATGACCTCCAGGCCGCGCTCCTCGAAGACTTCCACCGTGCGCTGGGCCGAGCCGCACAGCTCGTCGTCGCTGCGGTTCAGGCCGTTGACCACGAGCAGGACCGGGCAGCCCAGGTTGGAGACGATGGAGGCGTTGATCTCGAATTCCAGGGTGGCACCGCCGCCGATGTAGTCGGTGCCTTCGCACAGGACGAAGTCGTAGTTCTTTTCCAGCTCCTTGAACTTGTTCAGGGTGCTTTCCAGAAGCAGCGCCTTGTTCCCGCTGTTCATCAGCCTGCGGGCCTCGCTCAGGGTGTAGCCGTAGGTCTGCTCGTATTCCTGATCGAGCTTGAAATGGCGAAGCATGAGATCGATGTCGTGATCCCTGCGGCCGTCCATCGGATCGCTGATGACCGGGCGGAAGACGGCCACGCGCTGGAGGTTCGCCCGAAGCAGGTGCATCACCCCGAGGAGGATGGCGGATTTGCCGCTTCGGGCTTCGGTGGCTGCTATATAGAGGCTCTTGGACATATCGGTCTCCTTGGGAAATGCCGGTGGAGGACCGGGGGAAGGCGTTTGTCGGATCGCCTTCCCCCGGCCGGATGCCGAGGCTTGGTTTGGGGCTGTTGCGACGGCATCCTCTAAGCTCCGTAGGGCATGGGGTATGGTTGATTAAGCGTCCGGGGCGGTGTCCCTTTCCCCGGCAGTGAAGGCCTCGTCCCGGTCGTAGCAGACCAGTCCGCAACGCAGGCAGCGGTCCGCCTCGGCGCGGGCCTGTTCCTCGGTGAGCGGGCCTTCCACCTCGTTGAAGGTGCAGTTGCGGTCATCGCCGTGGCACAGGTGAGGCAGAACAGCGCGGTTCCTCCGTTCCACCTGATCGATTTCCTTGAACAGCGTGTACGGGATCATTCCCTTCTGCGTGGTGTCCGGGACCGGGATGTCTCCCTGCATCATGTGATAGTGGATCGACCGGGCGGCCTTGCGGCCGTCGCCGATGGCCGAGATGACCAGGTCCGGGCCGGTGTAGACGTCGCCCGCGGTGAACACGCCGGGGATGGCCGTCTGGAACGTGTCCGGGTCGGCCACGATGGTCTGCCACTTGGTGGTTTCCAGCGGACAGGTTCCGGCCTCGGAGTCGTCGTACAGGCAACCGAGGTCCGGCTTCTGTCCGATGGCGGGAATGATGAGGGTCGCCTCCATGCGCTGTTCCGAGCCTTCCTTCTTGACCGGGCGGCGGCGTCCGGACGCGTCGGGCTCGCCCAGTTCCATCTCGTAATATTCGAGATGGGTGGCGTGGCCGTTCTCGTCGCCGATGACGCGGGCCGGGGCGGCCAGGAACCTGAACTTCACGCCCTCGTCCTCTGCCCCGACGATCTCTTCCTCGTCGGCGGGCATTTCGGCGCGGGTGCGGCGGTACATCATGGTCACTTCGGCCCCGAGGCGGACGCAGGTGCGGGCCGCGTCGATGGCGGTGTTGCCGCCGCCGACCACGATGACCTTGTCGCCGGTCTCGGGCTTCTGGCCCAGGGCGTGGGCCGTCAGGAATTCGATGCCGCCCATGACGCCGTCCAGGTCCTCGCCCTCGGCGTACATGCCCGACGCCTGCCAGGCGCCGATGCCGATGAAGACCGCTTCGTATCCTTCGGCCTTGAGGGATTCGATGGTGAAATCGCGTCCGAACTTGGTGTTGACCTTGGCCTCGATCCCGAGGTCCAGGATGCCCTGAATTTCCCAGTCGAGGTCCGCCTTGGGCAGCCGGTATTCCGGGATGCCGTAGCGGGTCTGTCCGCCGAGTTTGGGCATGGCGTCGAAGATGGTCGGGCTGTGGCCCAGGCGGCGCAGGAAATAGGCGCAGGACAGGCCTGCGGGGCCGCCGCCGATGACGGCCACGCGCTTGCCGGTGTCGGCCGCGCAAGGCACGGGCAGCCGGGTGCCGGAGCGGAGTTCGCGGTCGGCCACGAACCGTTTGAGCATGTTGATGCCCACGGACGTGTCCACGTGCTGGCGGCGGCAGACCGTTTCGCACGGGCGGGGGCAGACCCGGCCGCAGGTGACCAGCAGCGGGTTGCGCTCCTTGATGGTCATGACCGCGCCGTCGTAGTCGCCCGCCTTGATCTGTTCGATGTACCGGGGAATATTGATCTGGGCCGGGCACTTCTGGCGGCAGGGAGCCAGGCAGTCCGTGGTCTGGTTGAGGTGCAGCAGCCGGGCGGACATGCCGGAGATGCCGATGACCCCGCGCGGACAGGCGTCCACGCAGTTGCCGCAGGCCTTGCACTGGGCCGGGTCGATGACCGGTAGGCCTTCCGGGCCCATGTGGATGGCGTCGAAGGGGCAGGCCCGGACGCAGGTGCCGAGTCCGAGGCACCCTTCGGGGCAGGATTTGGACCCGCCGTAGAGCTGATGGGCGGCCCGGCAGTCCATGGCCCCCTCATAGTGGAAGAGCTCCTCGGCCCGCTGTCCGCCGGAGCAGTCCCGCACGGCCAGTTCCGGCTCGCGTTCGATGACTTCCTGGCCCATGATGGCCGCGATGACGGCGATGGCCTCGCCGTCGGCCACGATGCACACCGAGGCCGGAGCCTTGCCCGCCACGATGGCGGCAGCCGCGCCGGAGCAGCCGGGGAAGCCGCAGCCGCCGCAGTTTGCGCCGGGCAGGTTGTCCTCGATAAGCGCGATCCGCGGGTCCTCCTTGACGAAGAGGAGCTTCGAGGCGATGCCCAGGATGGCGGCGGCCAGCAGGCCGATGCCGAACAGAGTCAGTCCCGATGTCAGTATCATGTTGTCCGTCCCGTTCCGTGTCGTTGTCGGTTAGATCATTCCCTGGAAGGCGAAGAAGGCCAGGGACATGAGTCCGGCCATGATGAGGCCGATGGGCGTGCCGCGCATGGCTATGGGCAGCCGCCGCACGGACAGCCGCTCGCGGATTCCCGCCAGAAGCACCAGGGCGAGCATGAAGCCGAGCCCTGACGCCAGGGAGAACATGACCGTCTTGAAAAAGCCGAACTCCTCGCGCTGGCAGATGAGCGCGATACCCATGACCGCGCAGTTGGTGGTGATGAGCGGCAGGAAAATGCCCAGCGACTTGTAGAGCGGCGGGACCATTTTCTTGAGGAACATCTCCACGAACTGGACCAGCGATGCGATGACCAGGATGAAGGCCAGGGTCTGGAGGAAGTCCAGGCCGAAGGGGGCCAGAACGTACTCCTGGACCAGCCAGGTGATGGCCGCGGCCATGACGGCCACGAAAACCACGGCTCCGCCCATACCGACGGCCACGGACGTTTCCTTGGAGGTGCCGATGAAGGGGCAGTTGCCCAGGTATTGGGCCAGAACGATGTTGTTGACGAACATCGCCCCGATGAAGAGAAGGAAGTATTCCTGCATGGTCGTTTCCTCGAAATCTTAGCAGTTCTTCTGGCCGCAGCCGCCGCAGGAGCCGCAGTCGTGGGTCGGACCCTGGACGGCGGCCAGTCCCCTGCGCTTACGCCGGACGTTTTCCACGAAGGTCATGATGGCCAGCAGGACGCCCAGGGAGACAAAGGCTCCGGGGGCCTTGACCATGATGCCGATGGGCTGGAAGCCTTCCCATAACACGTTGACGCCGAAGACCATGCCCGTGCCGAGCAGCTCGCGCAGCGCGCCCAGGAAGGTCAGGGACATGGTGAAGCCGAGTCCCATGCCCATGCCGTCGGCCATGGACAAAAGCGGCGGGTTCTTGGAGGCGAACGCCTCGGCCCGGCCCAGGATGATGCAGTTGACCACGATCAGCGGCACGAAGATGCCGAGCTGCTGGTAAAGCGGGTAGGCGAACGCCTGCATGAGCAGCTCGACGGCCACCACCAGGGATGCGGCCACCACGATGAAGCAGGCGATGCGCACCTTGGCCGGGATGATCTTCCTGAGCAGGGAGACCATCAGGTTGGACAGGGTCAGGACGAAGACCACGGCCATGCCCATGCCGAGCCCGTTGTTCGCCGTGTTGGTCACGGCCAGGACCGGGCAGAGGCCGAGGACCAGCTTGAACGGGGGCAGGTCCTTCCACAGTCCCTTGGAGAATTCCTTCCACAATCTGTTCATGTTCGACTCCGAATAAGGGCCGGGCTTAGGACCAGCCGCCGGCGAGTTTGCCCTTTAGGGCGTTGAAGATGGCGATGGCCTCGCGGACCGCGGACACGGTGCCGTTGGAGGAAATGGTCGCCCCGGCGACGGCTTCGATGTCGCCGCCGTTCTTCTTCAGATCCACGCTTTCCAGGGAATGTCCCCTGAATTGCGTGGCGTACCCGTGCTCGGCCACGCGCGCGCCCAGGCCCGGGGTTTCCTTGAGTGTGGTGATGCCTATGCCGGTCAGGGTCATGGCGCCGACGTCGAAACCGACCATGACGCCGATGTTGCCGCCGTATCCCTTGCCCGAGGTCTCAAAGGCCAGTCCGATGAGCTTGCCGTCCTTGAGGGCCGGGAAGACCATCACGGTCCGGCCGTCAACATCGAACGTCCGGCGGTCCTTGATGGGGTCGTTGTCGTAGCCGCTCAGGACCGACTGGATGGCCGGGGCCTGGACATAGGTCAGGACCTGTTCCTCGATGATCGGGGCCGTGACCTGCTTGAGCGCGGCCAGGGTGATGCCCGCGATGCCGCAGATGAGCGACAGGACGATCATCATTTTCATCATTTCCTTCATGGCCTATCTCCTTCCGAACGGCTTGGGCCGGATGCGTTCGAGCGCCGGGGTGAACAGGTTGGCCAGCAGGATGGCGAAGGGCACGCCGTCCGGGTAGACCCCGTAAATCCGGATGATGACGATGAGCGCCCCGGCCAGGAGGCCGAAGAGCAGCATGGGAATCTGCCGGTTGGGGCTGGACGGGCCGTCCGTGGCCAGGAAGAACGCCCCGAACAGGGTGGACCCGGTCAGCAGGTGGAAGGCCGGGGAGGCGTACATCGACGGGTCTATCCAGTGGAACAGGAAGGCGGTCAGGGCGACGCCGCCGATGACTCCCACAGGGATGATGGACGAGATGTGCTTGCGCATGACCAGGAGCATTCCGCCCAGGAGCACTCCCGCTATCTGGACCGAGCCCAGGCCGCCGAGCTGCTTGCCCAGGAAGAGCTGTCGGGTGTCGGTGATCTGCACCGCGTCCAGGCCGAAGTTCTTGAGCTGGGCCAGGGGGTAGGTCAGGTCCATGCCGAGCATGGAGGCGTCTATGTCCATGAATGAGGGCCAGGAGATGCGGCAGATGGCCCAGCCCACCAGGGGGGCGCAGAACGGGCTGCCGCCCAGGGGCCCGAAGGCCATTTTGCCCAGCACGATGGAGGCCGCGCTGCCGAAGGCGACCAGCCACCAGGGCGCGGTGGCCGGGAGCAGGAAGGCGAAGGACAGCCCCACGGTGAAGGCGTGGAAATTATGGACGTCGGTCTCGCGGTCCATGAAATAATCGCAGGCCATTTCGGCCAGCACGGCCGTGGCCATGGACAGGGCCATGACCCGGACGGCGGGCATCCCGAAGGTCATGGACGCCATGACGGCGGCGGGCAGCATGGCCACCAGTATGGTCAGCATCCGGTCCCGTACCGTGGTGCCGCAATGGCGGTGGGGCGGGACCGAGACGGTCAGGGCAAAGGGGTTGAGAGGCTTCACGGCTGGGTTTCCTCCCCGGACTGGGCTTTGGCCTTCGCCAATTCGTGCTTGGCGAGCCTGATGTATTGGAGCATGGGGCGGCGGGCGATGCAGAAGAAGCCGCACAGGCCGCATTCGAAACAAACGTCCACGGCTTCGGCCTCGGCCTTGTCGTACCGGCCGAACTCCGCGTAGCTGGTAATCATGGCCGGATCGAGGCGGGCCGGACACCGGCGCACGCATTCGCCGCAGCCCACGCAGGCCGCGTCCATGGCCACCGGAGTCGGGTTGCGGATCAGGCTTACGGCGGTGGTTGCGCGGTCGACGCCCTGCCTGGGCGAAGCCGCCGCCGTGCCCCGGAGCATACCGCCAAGGACGATGCGGTCGCCATCGTGGATGGTCAATCCGTCGCTGGTCAGAAGCTCGCCGACCGGGGACCCCAGGCCGATGAGCCTGGCGGAGTTGCCCACCGTGACCATGGTCTCCATGACAGGCAGCCCTGTTTCCATGGCCATTCCGGCATGGAAGACCGTCTCCAGACCCACCACCAGGGTGTTGTCGGGAGCTTCCTGGCCCGTGACGGCCTTGGCCACCAGGGGATCGAGCCCCTGCGGGTATTGATCGGAGATGACCTTGACGGCGATGTCCGGCAGGGATTCCTTCACTCCGCCGGGAACGGCCAGGATGACTTCCGCAGGCTTGTATCCCCGGACCAGGGCCGAGGTCCCGGCCCGCAGGGTTTCCAGCTTTTCGGCCAGCAGCGTCCGCCTGGAGAGCAAGCCGGGCTCTTCGTCCACGGCGTTGAGGATGAGGACGTCGACCTGCCCGAAGGCCGGGAGGTCCGCGCCGAGTTCGCGCAGCCGCGCGAGAAGATCCTGGCCGCCCAGGCCGTCGAGGATGGCCGGGTCCACGGTCTCGCCGCCCTCGCGGACGATGCGGATGCGGTACGGGTCCACGTGTTCCACGGACCCCGGGAACGGGGCGTGGATGTCGCCCATGCCCGGCTCGGACGCGGTGGCGATGCGCTCGCCGCGTTCGACCTTCTGGCCGCAGGTGACCAGGGGACAGTGGCGGGTCAGGGTCAGCTCCGCCGGGGCGGGAGGTGTCGATAGGGTATTCATATTCCGCCTACCTGCTGATGTGGCATTGGTTGCAGTTGTCGGGGCCGTAGGGGCCCGCTCCCATTTCTTCGTGGCAGGACATGCACTGGTCGTGGAAGGCGTTCATGCGGGGCAGGACCAGTTCCCTGGTCTCGGACTCATGGCACTGGTTGCAGGCCGAGAAATCGCCTTTGTAGTCGGTCATGTCCTTGGGGATGTGGCAGGACTTGCAACTGGAAAGGCCCTTGTCGAACATGTCCTCATGGCATTGGCCGCAGCTTTGGTGCCCGGCCTCGCGCATGGACAGGAGCTTGTCCGTGCTCTTTTCCGTGTGGCAGTTGTTGCACTTTTGCGGCTCGGGCTCGATGTCCTTGCCGTGATGACAGTCGTAGCAGTCCGAGGCGTAGTCGGTATGCGCCTCATGGTCGAAGCGCACTGTGTCGTACTCCACATGGTGGCAACGCACGCAGTAGGACTCGTTGGGGAAGGAGTCCATGTGGTTGTCCACGAAATTATCGTCGAACTCGTTCGGATGACAGGAGCCGCAGGCCAGAGCTTCGTCCTGGGGGGAGACGATCGGCTGGGCCTTGTCGTGGTGGCAGCGGGAGCATTCGATCTGGTAGTCCCTGTGGTGAACAAGGTGGGAGAAAAGAACCTTTCCCCCGTTGTTCTCGAATAGGATGCGCACGGGCATCGGCTGCGTCTGGCCCGATCGGACGTATCCGATGATGGCCACCGCCAGGAGCACTATGGTCGCCGCAAGGACGGGAAATATCTTCGATTTTGAACGCATTTTTCCTCTCCGCCGCGAGGGTACGGCAGCTCCATCTTGTTGTATATGAATGATTTATTTTATCTGCGGGCGGCCGTAGCCGCCCGCAGAGGGTATGTTGTTACTTGGGTATGACCGCCCATTCGGGAACGATGCTGAGGTCCACGCCCCAGAGGCTCGGGAGGATGTAGACCACGAAGGCCGTAATCAGGATTGTTCCTATCAGGTTGAGCCATACACCTGCCTTTGCCATTTGTTTGATGGTCACGCATCCGCTGCCGAACACGACCGCGTTCGGCGGGGTGGCCACCGGGAGCATGAAGGCGTAGGAGGCCGCCACGCAGGCACCGATGATGGTCGCGTACGGATGCACGCCCATGGCGATGGCCGCGGAGCCCATGATGGGCACGAGCAGGGTGGCGGTGGCGGTGTTGGAGGTGATCTCCGTCAGGAAGATGGTGATGAGGACCACCGCGCCCACGAAGACGATCATGCTGGCGCCTTCGAGCGCGCCGAGCTGGCTGGCGATGTAGGCCGCCAGGCCGGTCTTGGCGAAACCGTTGGCGATGGCGAGACCGCCGCCGAAGAGCAGGATGACGTCCCAGGGAATCTTGACCGCGGTCTTCCAATCCAGGAGGAACTTGCCTTTCTTGAAGTCGACGGGGATGGCGAACAGGATCAGGGCGCCGAGGATACCGATGGTGGCGTCGCCGATGTACTTGAAGTGGGGCATGATGCCGAGGACGAAGGAGGATTCGGCCATGAAGCCGCGCGCCAGCCAGAAGGTGGCCACGAAACAGCCCACCACGACGATCATTTTTTCTTCGCTGGACATGGGGCCCAGCTTCTTGACTTCTTCATTGATGATTTTTTCGCCGCCGGCCAGTTCCATGCCGCCCATGGGGAACAGGAACTTGGTCAGCAGGAGCCATGCGATGGCCAGGGTGACGACGGACAGCGGAACGCCGAAGAGCATCCACTGGCCGAAGCCGATCTGCACGCCGAACATTTTTTCGACCATGCCCGCCATGACGGTGTTGGGCGGGGTACCGATGATGGTGGCCACGCCGCCGATGGACGCGGCGTAGGCGATGCCGAGCATCAGGCCGCGGCCGAAGTTGAACTCGGGTCCGACGTTATTGCTGCTGTCGCGCAGGTGGTCGGAGTCGAAGCCTGTGGCCTGCTGGATGACGGCCAGCCCGATGGGCACCATCATCATGGCGGTGGCGGTGTTGGACACCCACATGGAGAGGAAGGCCGTGGCGACCATGAAGCCCATGATCATTCGGGCCGGGCTCGTGCCGATGGCCTTGATGGTGTACAGGGCCACGCGGCGGTGCAGGTTCCACCGTTCCATGGTCACTGCCAGGAAGAAGCCGCCCATGAACAGGTAGATGAGGTGGTTGGCGTACGGGGCGGTGGAGGCCGAGGATTTCATGACGCCCAGCAGGGGGAACATGGCGATGGGCAGCAGGGAGGTGGCCGGGATGGGAATGGCCTCGGTGATCCACCAGATGGCCATCAGAGCCGTGACGGCCGCCACGCGCCATGCTTCCAGCTTCATGCCTTCGGGAGCCGGGATGAGCAGCATGGCGATGAACACAATGGGTCCGAGAAAGAACCCTATTTGTTTGCCTTTGTTGGATTCAGCCTGATCAGACATTTTACACTCCTCAGTAGTTGTTCTTTTTCATCCAGGAAAGGACCGCAACCCCAGACGGCGCTGAGGATAAATTCCGGGCGGGGCCTGAGCCCCGCCCGTATTTATTTTATATTCCGAGATGATAGGTGTCCACGAATGCGCTGACCCTCTGACTGGATTCAGCGATGCGCTTGCCGAGGGAGGCCTTGTACTCTTCCAGGTCGAGCGGCTTGCGGGCCACGCCTTCCTCCATGGCGGCCTTGGCCACGGCCACGGAGACATATTCGATGAGCCGCAGGTCCAAGGCCTTGGGAATGACGTAGTCTCTGCCGAATTCCAGCTTGTCCACGCCGAACGCCTCGCAGACGTATTTCGGAGCCTCGGTCTTGGCCAGGTCGGCCAGGGCCTGGGCAGCAGCCAGCTTCATGCCTTCGGTGATGGCCGTGGCACCGCAGTCCAGCGCTCCGCGGAAGATGAAGGGGAAGCCGAGCACGTTGTTCACCTGGTTGGGGAAGTCGGAGCGGCCGGTGCCCATGATGCAGTCGGGGCGTGCTTCCTTGGCGTCGTCGTAGGTGATCTCCGGATTGGGGTTGGCGCAGGCGAAGATGATCGGGCAGTTGTCGGACATGGACTTGACCATTTCCTTGGAGACAACGCCGGCCTTGGACAGGCCGAGGAAGCAGTCCGCGCCGACCATGGCTTCGGCCAGGGAGCCGTAGGCCTTCTCGGTGGCGTACTGCTGCTTGAACTTGTTCAGGTCGGTGCGGGACTTGTTGATGTGTCCCTTGGAATCGAACATGGCGATGTTTTCGAACTTGACGCCCATGTTGCGATACAGGTTGGTGCAGGCGATGGCGGCCGCGCCCGCGCCGGAGATGACCACGCGCATTTCCGCCGGGTCCTTGCCGGAGATTTCGAGGGCGTTCATCATGCCGGCGGCGGTAACGATGGCCGTACCGTGCTGATCGTCATGGAAGACCGGGATGTTCATTTCCTTTTTCAGCTTCTCTTCGATGTAGAAGCATTCGGGAGCCTTGATGTCTTCGAGGTTGATGCCGCCGAAGGTGGGCTCCAGGGCCTTGACCACGTCGCAGAGCTTGTCGGGGTCGGTCACGTCGAGGTTGATGTCGTAGACGTCCACATCGCCGAAGACCTTGAACAGAACGCCCTTGCCCTCCATGACAGGCTTGCCCGCCAGGGGACCGATGTTGCCCAGGCCGAGCACGGCGGTGCCGTTGGAGACCACTGCGATCAGGTTGCCGCGGCCGGTGTACTCGTAGGCCAGTTCGGGATCGGCATGGATGGCCATGCACGCTTCGGCGACGCCGGGGCTGTAGGCCATGGACAGGTGCTTCTGGTTTTTGCACGGCTTGACCGGGACGACCTCGACCTTTCCCTTCCTGCCGATGGAATGGTAGTCCAGGGCTTCCTGTTTGGTGAATAATGCCATTTCAGTCTCCTTATGGTGGTTTGCGTTATTCGATGCCCGCGGCCTTGCGGTCGGGCACGGCGTACAATTCGCCGCCGTGGGAATCGTTGATGACGAGCAGGGGGAAGTCCTCGACCTTCATTTCGCGAATGGCCTCGGGGCCGAGTTCGTCGAAGGCTATGACGTTGGACTCCACGATGGAGTTGGACAGCAGTGCGCCTGCCCCGCCGGTGGCTCCGAAGTAGACGGCGGTGTAGTCCTGCATGGCCTGGCGGGTGGCCGCGTCGCGTTTGCCCTTGCCGATGGTGGCCTTGAGCCCCAGGGAGTAGAGGCGCGGGGCGTAGGAATCCATGCGGTAGCTGGTGGTCGGGCCGGCAGCGCCGATGGGGCGGCCCGGAGGCGCCGGGGAGGGGCCGACGTAGTAGATGGCCGCGCCTTCGAGCTTGAAGGGCAGTTCCTTGCCCGCGTCGAGCAGGTCCACGAGCTTCTTGTGGGCCGCGTCGCGCGCGGAGTAGATGGTCCCGGTCAGGAAGACCACGTCGCCCGCCTTGAGTTGGGCGATGTCTTCATCGGTCAGCGGGGTGTTCAGCTTGTATTCAGCCATTAGAGTTCGACCTCCTCATGCCGCTGGGAGTGGCACTGCACGTTGACCGCCAGGGGCAGGCTCGCCAGGTGGCACGGTTCCATGGTGATCTTGACGCCGAGCACGGTGGTCTTTCCGCCCAGTCCCATGGGGCCGATGCCGAGCGCGTTGATGGCGTCAACGAGTTCCTTTTCCTTGGCCGCGATGTCCGGATCGGGATGGGTGTCGTCCAGCTTGCGCAGGAGTCCGCGCTTGGCGATCTTGGCGGCGTGTTCGAAGGTCCCGCCGATGCCCACTCCGATGACCGTGGGCGGGCAGGGGTTGGGACCGGCCTCGGCCACGCGGTTGACAACGAACTTCTTGATGCCTTCCCAACCCTGGGCCGGGGCGAGCATGGTCACGCGGGACATGTTCTCGGCTCCGCCGCCCTTGGCCATGAAGGATATCTTGAGCTTGTCGCCGGGCACGAAGTCGAAGTGGATGATGGCCGGGGTGCCGTCGCCGGTGTTGGCGCGGGAGAGCGGGTCGCAGGCGGACTTGCGCAGGAAGCCGTCCTTGTACCCCCTGCGGGTGCCTTCGTTGATGGCTTCACGCAGGTTGCCGCCCTCGATGCGCACGTCGTCGCCCACTTCCACGAAGAAGACGGCGAGGCCGGTGTCCTGACACAGGGGCAGTTTGGTGTTGTGGGCCAGGTCCGCGTTTTCCAGGAGCTGGCGAAGCACTTCCTTGGCGGAAGGGCTGGTTTCCTCTGCCATGGCCTTTTCGAGCTTGCTGCGCACGTCGGCGGGCAGCTCGGTGTTGGCGCTGACGCACATCTTGGCGACGGCGTCGATGATTTCGCTGGTCTGAATGGTACGCATGTTACTTCTTCCTGAATATCTGCTTCATTGCGGTGATGCCCATCTTGCGGCGCAGGAAGCCGAGCTGGTTCTGCAGGGGCAACCCCTTGGGACAGACGTCCTCGCAGGCCAGGAGGCCCATGCAGCCGAAGATGCCGTTGTCGTTGCCGATAACCTCGAAGTACTGTTCGTCCGTGCGTTCGTCGCGGGGGTCCACCACGAAGCGGGCGATGCGGTTCAGAGCCGCGGCCCCCATGAAGTCGTCGCGCAGGCGGGCGGTTCCGCAGGCCGCGATGCAGCAGCCGCACTCGATGCACCGTTCGAGCTCGTAAATCTGCTCGGCCACCGAGTTGTCCATGCGTTCCTCTTCCTTGGCGGGGTCGAAGACCTTTTTGGTGTGCACCCAGGATTCGGTCTTGGCGTACATGTCGCGGAACCAGACGCCGGTGTCGACGGACAGGTCGCCCACGAGCTTGAAGACCGGCAGGGGGTGCAGGATGATGTGTCCGGGCTGGTCCTTGGTCTTGGTCTGGCAGGCCAGGCCGGGGCGACCGTTGATGACCATGGCGCAGGCGCCGCAGATGCCCGCCCGGCAACAGAAGTCGAAGATCAGGCTAGGGTCCTGCTCCTCGCGCAGCCGGTTCAGGGCGATGAACAGGGTCATGTTCGGCGTTTCGTCCAGGATGTACTCCTGCATGTGCGGAACATCGCCCTTCTTCTCGGGATTATACCGGAATATTTCGAATTTAAGTTGTCTACCCATGATGTATTCCTTTCTTGAACCGAGTTACTTCTTCTTGCCGATTTCGGTGACGGGGCTCTTGACGGTGCGCTCCTTCACATACTTTTCGTCAGCCGGAATGATCTTGCCGCCGCCGTAGCCGCGGTCGCCCGGAGGCAGCTCGAACAACGGGGTGGTGTCCTCGTACTTGAGCTCGGGCATGTCCGCGCCTTCGGGCCAGTAGGCCAGGGTGCGGTTGAGCCATTCGGCGTCGTTGCGTTCGGGGAAGTCTTCGCGGTTGTGGGAGCCGCGGGATTCGGTGCGCATCAGGGCCGCCTGGGCGATGCACATGGCCAGCCGGACCTGTCCCTCGAGCTTGAGGGCGGCGGCCAGCTCATGGTTCGCGCCCGCGCCGTCGGAGACCAGGCCGACCTTGCGGGCCTTTTCCATGGTTCCCTGGAGGGTGGCGACGCATTCTTCGAGGCCTTCCTTGTTGCGGAAGACGAAGCAGCCCTTCATGAGCGCTTCCTGCATCTCGTTGCGCACCTGGTAGAGGTTCAGCTTGCCGTTGCGGCCGTGGATGACGTCGTGGATGCGCTCTTCCTGGCGCTTGACCTCGGCGTTGATGATCTTGGTATCGAAGGTGGTTTCGTAACCCTTCAGGAATTCAACGATCTTGGCGCCGATGATGCCGCCGGCGACCACGGTTTCGGCCAGGGAGTTGCCGCCCAGGCGGTTGAAGCCGTGCATGTCCCAGCAGGCCGCTTCGCCCGCGGAGTACAGGCCCTTGAGGCCGTAGACCGCGCCGTCCTTGTTGGTCCGGATACCGGCCATGGTGTAGTGCTGGGTCGGGCGTACGGGGATGAGTTCCACGCGCGGGTCCACGCCCAGGAAGTGGTGGCAGATTTCGTCGACTTCGCGGAGCTTGGTGGAGATGTGCTTGTCGCCCAAGTGACGGATGTCGAGCCAGAGATGCTCGCCGTAGGGGGACTTCACGCCCTTGCCTGCGCGCATGTGCTCGGTCATCCGGCGGGAAACGACGTCGCGGGAGGCCAGCTCGGCCTTTTCCGGCTCGTAGATGTGCATGAACCGCTCTTCGTTGACGTCGAGCAGGGTTCCGCCGTCGCCGCGGCAGCCCTCGGTGACGAGGATGTCGGTGGGCACGATGCCGGTGGGGTGGAACTGGATGGATTCCGGGTTGCCGATGGGCACCAGGCCGGTTTCGTGGGCGATGGTGTGGCCGCCGCCGTCGCAGATGACCGCGTTGGTGGTGGCCTTGTAGATGCGGCCGAAACCGCCGGTGCAGATGGCGGTCGCCTTGGCCAGGAAGACTTCCAGTTGGCCGGTGCGCAGGCAGCGGACCACCGCGCCCATGCACTTGTCGCCGTCATGGATGAGGGAGATGGCTTCCTTCTTGTCGAAGACGTCGATGCCGAGCTCGGCGCAGCGGTTGTCCATGGTGCACATGACCGCGTGGCCGGTGCCGTCCGAGGTGTAGCAGGTGCGCCACTTGGCGGTGCCGCCGAAGGAACGGGCGGTGATCAGGCCTTCGTTTTCTTCCTTTTCGTACTTTTCGAACTTCTCGCCGCCCTTGAAGTAGAAGGACTGGCCGGGAACGACGCGGTTCCAGGGCACGCCCCAGTGAGCCAGGCGGCGCATCTCGATGGGCGCGGCGTCGGCGAAGAGGCGGGCGACTTCCTGGTCGCAGCCCCAGTCGGAACCCTTGACTGTGTCGATGAAGTGGACGTCCGTGTTGTCGCCTTCGCCCTTGGCACAGTTGCCGAGAGCGGCCTGCATACCGCCCTGGGCGGCGGAGGAGTGGGAGCGTCGGGCGGGCACGATGGACAGGCAGGTGGCCTTGAAACCGTTCTGGGCGGCCTCGCAGGCCACACGCTCGCCGGACAGGCCCGCGCCGATGACGAGGAGGTCGGAATAATATGTCTGCATGGAGTTCACCTCACTAGCCTAACGTTACGAAGCGGATGAGGGTGATGACGCCGATGACCATGAAGATGGTGAACAGGGTCGTCTCGAAGCGCTTGAAGCCCTTCCGCTGATCGGATTTCACGAAACCCCACTTCACGGCGATGCGGTAGAAGCCGACGCTGACGTGAAGCTCCACGCTGGGAAGGAGGATCATGTAGAAGAGGAACCACCAGAAATGCTGCATCCGCGCGGCGGACTTGGCGGCGGTGATGGGCAGGTCGTTGAGCACGACCCACATGTGGATGGCGCCCAGGATCAGGATGATCATGGCGGTAGCGGCCTGGACGACCCACAGCCACGTGTCGCGATGCTTGAGCATCTTCGCGTGCGCCCAGATGGTGCCCTGTCCCTCGGCGCGGAAGGGAATCTTGCGCGCGGCCAGGGCGAAGTGGACCAGGAAGGTCAGGAAGATAAGCGGGCCGCCGACCTGGGCCATGTAGGTGGCTTCGAAGAAGCCCGCGATGGCGTTCATGACGCTCGGCGATATGACCACCGAGGACACGAGCAGCATGTGACACCACATGAACAGGATCAGGCTCGCTCCCGTCAGCATCTGCAGCCAGTCAAGGGCGGCATCGGTGAGGGACACGCCTGGGACGGATGTCGTAAAGGTTTTCATCATTCTTCACCTGTTGTTCTGGATTGATACGAAATGGAATGAACCCCTGCCTTTCGAACCGCCTTGCTCCGTTTTCGGGCCGTGTCCGCATCCGTGTCCGGATGCTTTCGACTTTCCGTGGGGCGATGCGGTTGCTGAGATCCTCTTGGGAACCTCCTCTTACATCGGATATGGATCGCAACGATTTCGGAAGAGCAACAGGTATGCCAGAAGACCACGGTGTAAAAACCGTGTAATTCAAAGGCTATAAAAGGGTGTGAGGAATGGAATGAGCGGATTCTTGCCGATCAGGGGGGATGCGATCGGCAAGAATCCGCCGAGAATTATTCGGACCGTTTCAGTCCGTATTTGGTCATCTTTTCGTTGAGGGTGCGGCGGGGAATGCCGAGGTCGTCGATGACGTCCTTGATGACGCCGCCGTTGCGGTTCAGGGACTCCTGGATGAGGTGGCGTTCGAACAGGGATACCTGTTCGCGGAGGCTGACGGCCTGGGATGCGCTGTCACCCGTCTTGGCCGATATGATCTTGGCGATCCGTTCCTTGGCCGGGAGCGGGGAGAGGATGTAGCGTTCGGCCACGCTCTTGAGTTCGCGGACGTTGCCGGGCCAGTCGTGGCTCATCATCAGGGGAAGCCCGTCGGGCTCCAGCGGCGCGGCCGCCATACCGTAGGTGTCGGCCATTCGTTCCAGGAAAAAGGAGAAGAGCAGGGGGATGTCGTCCATGCGCTCGCGCAGGGGCGGGACGTTCACTTCCACGGTGTTGATGCGGAAGTAGAGGTCCTCGCGCAGCCGCCCTTCATCGATGGCCGTGCGCGGGTTTTCGTTCATGGCGGAAATCAGCCGAAAGTTCACGGCGCGGGGCGAATTGGCTCCCAGCGGAGTGATTTCGCGCATTTCCAGGGCACGCAACAGCTTGCCCTGCACGTCGAGCGGCATGGAATTGAGCTCGTCGAGGAACAGGGTCCCGCCGTTGGCCGCTTCGAGTTTGCCAATGCGTTTGCCCTGCGCCCCGGTGAATGCGCCGCTGACGTGGCCGAACAGTTCGCTCTCGGCCATGTCGACCGGGATGGTCGCGCAGTTGAGGGCCATGTAAGGCCCCTTGTTGAGCAGGGAGAGATTGTGGATGGCCCTGGCGATGACCTCCTTGCCCGTGCCGGTCTCGCCGAAGATCAGCACGTTGGCCCTGGTGGGGGCGATGTGGGTGATCTCCTTCTTGAGCTCGCGCATGGGCTGGCTGGTGCCGACCAGCCGGGAATCGATGCCCTCGCATTCGGACAACGCCATCTTGAGCTGGCGGTTTTCGATGACGAGGCGGCGTTTTTCCAGGGCTCGCTTGATGGTCTCCACGATCTGTTCGGGTTCGAAGGGCTTTTCCACGAAGTCGTAGGCCCCGCCCCGGATGGCCTCCACGGCCATGGCGATGTCACCGTGCCCGGTGAAGAGGACCACGGGGATGTGTTCGTCGATGGCCGCGATTTCCTTCTGGAAGGCGAGCCCGTCCAGGCCGGGCATCTTGACGTCGGTGAGGACGATGCCCGCGTAGTCGGGCGTGATGTTCCTGAGGGCCACGCGCGCGTCGGCGTAGTCCGCCACTTCGAAGTCGGACAGTTCCAACCATTGCCGGGCCGAGTCGCGAACCGACTGTTCGTCATCTACCAATATGATTTTTCTCATGATCTGTTGTCATCCTGTTGCGGCTTGGACAAGGGCAGGTGAACATAGAATTCGGCTCCGCACGGTTCGCGGTTGGCCACCCTGAAGTCTCCCTTCATTTCCTTGACGATCTTGTAGGAGATGGACAGGCCCAGCCCCACGCCGATGCCTTCCTTCTTGGTGGTCACGAACGGCTCGAATATCTTCTTGCCGACTTCCTTGGCGATGCCGGGACCGTTGTCCCAGACATGAATGGTGGCCTTGTCCCCTTCCACGCTCAGTCGAACGCCGATGAGCGGGGAGGGGGTTTCCTGCAACGCGTCCAGCCCGTTCCGGAAAAGATTGATGAGGACCTGCTCCATGCGCATCCTGTCGCCCCGGACGAGGACCGGCTGGCCGGGCATGGAGAGCTTGAGGTCGCAGTTTTCGACCAGGAACTGGTGCTTCATCAGGTTGAGCGCCTCCTTGATGGCTTGGCGGAGGTCGAACTCGATGTTCTTGTCCGTGGTCCGCCTGGCGAAGGACTTGAGCTGGCCGGTGACTTTGGCCATGCGGTCGCCCAGCTCCGAGACCTTGATGAGGGTGGGGTCGAGGTCCTCCAGCTTGTTGCGCCTGAGCATCAGCCTGCAACTCGCGATGTAGGTCTTGGTGGCCGCGATGGGCTGGTTGAGCTCATGGGCGATGGCCGTGGCCATCTCGCCGAGAGCGGCCAGCTTGCCCGCCTGCACCAGCTCTTCCTGGGCCGCGCGCAGTTCATGCTCGGTGCGTTTGCGCTCCTCCACCTCCTGGGCCAGCTTGCGGTTGATGTCCCGGATGTGGTTGGCCTCGACGGCCTGTTGCCGGGATATCTGCCGCTGCCTGCGTTCCCTGAGGAACAGGCGGGTCAGCACGGCCAGGCCTAGGACGACGAACGTGGTCAGCGAGACGCCGAGCGTCCTCTCCCAGAGCGGCCCCTGGGGCGTGAGATAGCTGATTCTCCAGTCCGTTCCCGGGATGCCCCGGGTGTTCAGCAGGAACCGTTCCGCGCCGATGGTCGCTTCCCGGACAAAGCCGAAACGGGTCCGGGAACGCCAGGGCAGGTGTTGGAGCTGGTATTTGGGGTAGTGTTCGCGGGCGTGGATCTCCCGGATCATGCCCGCGTCGAGCGGCGTCAGGGTCATGTATTTCCAGCTGGGGCGGCTGGTCAGGACGATGACCCCGTTGGAGTCGGTCACGAGCAGGGTCTCGCCGCCCTCCTTCCAGAGATGCTCCAGAGGGGAGAGGGCGATCTTGGCGACGGCCACGCCGATGACCTTGTCCTGGTCCTTGATGGGGTGGGAAATGTAGATGCCGGGTTCGCCCCGGGTAATGCCCACGCCGAAGAAGGTCCCCTGGCGCCCGGCCATGGCGTCCTTGAAGTAGGGCCGGAAGCCGAGGTCCAGGCCGATGAAGGCGTTGGGGCGGTCCCAGTTGCTGGCCGCCCTGACGATGCCGTCGGTGCCGATGATGTAGACCACGGACGATTCGGCGATGGTGTTCACCCGCTTGAGGAAACGGTTGATGGGCACGCCTTCGCCGCCTCGGTTCAGGAAATTGGTGACCATCCCGTTTTCCGAGATGAGGTAGGGCAGGTACTCGTATTTGCGCAGCTCGGAATCGAGCGTCATTTCGTACAGGGTCAGCCGTTCTTCCGAGACCTGTTCCAGGTCCTGGAGGTAGTCGTACTGCACCAGCAGGCCGACGATGAACGGCAGGCCGATGAGCAGGAAGATGCCCAGGACCACCGTCGGTGAGTTGAATCGCGTCTCGTTGAAACCTTTCATGCCTTGCCTGTCCCTGTGCCCGCCGCGAAGGGGGATGCTGCTGTTTCAGACGATATGACAGCAATAGGCGGAAATCCGCCTATCGGGCAAGGGGAAAAGCGGAGGACCGTTGCAATAAATACTGGCAACTTATCTGAATAATGTACTATTTTTCTGATGGGGCATAACGTCATGCCTTGAGAGTAGCAAATAGGATACCGATATGCCGCGGCCGCGCGTTTATTGCGGGAAATTGTCGGTGTAGGACACGGTTCCGTCGGGCAGGAACCAGATGCACGCGCTCTCGGGAGAGTATCGCTTGAGGAAGGCCGTGCCCTTTGCCGGTCCCATGATGAACAGGGTTGTGGCCAGGGCGTCGGCCAGTTCGGCCGTGTCGGCGACGACCGTCACGCCGATGGATTCGTGGGCCGAGTCCATGGTCGAGGGGTCGATGATGTGGTGGTGCCTGATGGGGCCGCCTTTTTTGTCCGGGGTGACGAATTGCTGGTAGTCGCCCGAGCCGCACACCCCCTTGTCGCGGATGGGGATGGTCTGGAACACGGCGGAGTTGCGCGGGTGGCGGATGCCCACGTTCCAGTCGCGGTCTCCGAAGCAGCGGAAGTCTCCCCCGGCCTCGACGATGCCCGACGGTACGCCGTGTTTTTTGAGCAGGGCCACCGCCGCGTCCACAATGGACCCCTTGGCGATGCCGCCGAGGTCCAGGGCCATGCCTTTCTTCTTGAGCCGCACGCGGTCGCCCGCCGGGTCCATCAGGACCATGCGGTAGTCCACCAGCCCGGACTTGGCCCGGGCCACGGATTCGTCCATGGCGTAGTAGAAGGGCGAGGTTGTCAGGGCGCCGACGGTCGGATCGAAGACCCCGTCCGTGGCCGCGCTGAATTTGAGGGCGCGGTCGAGCAGAGCGAAGGCCCTCGGCGTGGTCTTTATCCAGGTACTCCCGGCCGCCCGGTTGATCCGTCCGATGGAGCCGCTCGGGTTGCGGTGGTCGTAGTCCTGTTGCAGAGCCCGCATGGCGGTCATGGTCCGGCGGGCGGCGAGTGAGGCCGATTTGCGGCTCGGGGCTTCGATCGTCAGTTTGACCACGGTGCCCATGGCCACGTCCGTGAAACGGTAGACGTCCTCGTCCCGGTCGTCGGGATGGAGGTCCGGGGAGAATGCCGGGAAGAGGAGCAGTCCGAGCAATGCCGCCGTGAGCCCCGTGGCGGTCCAGGTCATGCCCCGGCCCCAATGGAACTGGTCGCGGAAGACGTAGGACAGCAGTGGCAGACAGGCCAGCGCGCCGATGACCGCCGCCGCCTTGAGGCCCGGAGCCGGGGAGTGCAGGGTGTGGACCGCGAATCCGCCCAGCAGCGGGCCGAGGAGAAAGCCCAGCCCCGAGGCGAGGTTGGCCGCGCCGAAAACCGCTCCCTGGCGGCGGCTCAGGGTGGAGGCGAAGAACATGGACGCCGGGATGGACAGGGCCGCGCCGAGCCCGAGGATCACGCCGAAGGTGATGAACTGCCAAAGCTCCCGGCACCCGCCGAGGGCGTACAGTCCGCCCGCGCTGAGGAACATGCCCAGGACCACGCGGTCCATGTCGGGACTCTTGTTGGTGAAGCGGCCGGTGAGCAGCAGCCCGAGGAAGGTTGCCAGCCCCGGCGCGGCGAAGGTGGCGGCGATGACGGGCCCGTGCCGTCCGAGAACGTCGGCCAGGACGATGGGATAGAAGGCCGTGGCCAGGCCGATGCCCAGGCTGCGGCCGCCGATGGCCAGGAGCAGGGCCGCGCCTTTTCCCCGGTGGCGCGGCGGCGCGGGCCGGGCCGGTTCGGCCGGATGCGGGGCGAAGTTGGTGGCCGCATTCTCCGGCATGAGCAGGAAGGTAGCGACCAGGGCCAGGCCGAGGCAGATGGACAGGCCGATGAGGACGGGGCCCATGACCCCGGTGGTGTAGAGCAGGCTGCCGAGGATCGGCCCCGCAAAGGAGGCGGCGTTGAAGAGGGCCGCATTGGCCGCGAAACGGCGGGACAGGGTCGGGCCAGAGGCCGAACCGCCGAGGGCCGCCAGTCCCACGGGGCGGATCAGGCCGGAGACCAGGCCCATGGCGGCCTGGATGATGTACAGGGAGGTCAGGCCGGGAGCCGTGAAATAGGTCAGGGGTATGAGGCACCCGGCGGCTGTGGCCAGGACCAGGACCGGTTTGGGGCCGAATTTGTCGGAGGCCATGCCCGCCAGGGGCGAGGCCAGAAGCTTGGCCAGGTAGTACGCGGCGAACGCCGTGCCGAGCCATGCCCCGCTGACCCGTTCGTCCAGGCTGAGAAGCGGGATGGTGAAGGCGAACAGCCCCACGCCCAGGGTGGTGAAGAGTCCGCCGGTCAGGACGGCGGCGAAGGTGCGGTTGTTGCCGTTCGGTTGCATGTCGGTGTCGGGTGCCGGTTAAACGGCGGTTTGCGGCTGCCGGGACGGTCCACGTAGTGAGCCAGTCTGAACGGAATCGCCGGAGTTGTCCACCCTCGGCCGGGCGGGGCCGGGTCAGTGGACGAACTGCTCGTTGAAGATGCGCTCCTCCAGGGAGTGGTCGGGGGCGAAAAGAATGCGCGCCGGGCGGGTGTGGTCCTCATGGACCAGAATGTGGGCCACGTCGCGTATTTCGAGGAAGTCCGCGGTGGCGCTCACCGGCCGCCTGTCGGGGGTGAGGATTTCGAACTCCACGTCCGCGGTGTTGGGCAGCAGGGCGCCGTTCCAGCGGCGGGGCCTGAAGGGGCAGATCGGCGTCAGGGCCAGGACGTTGGAGCCGAGGGGAATGATCGGGCCGTGGGCGGACAGGTTGTAGGCCGTGCTGCCCGCCGGGGTGGCGAGCATGATGCCGTCGCAGACCAGGTTGTCGAGCCGTTCCCGACCGTTGATGAACAACCGGATGTGGGCGGACTGCTGGGAGATGCGCAGCATGGCCACCTCGTTGTAGGCCAGGGCGGAAATACGTTCTCCTTTGACGTTCGTGGCGGTCATTGCCAACGGGCTCAATAGATGTTCCTGGGCCGCGTTGATCCGTTCAAGGAGGTTGTCCGGCGCGAACTGGTTGAGCAGGAAGCCGATGGTCCCGCAGTTCATGCCGTAGATGGGCAGGTCGAGGTCCATGAATTCATGCATGGCCCTGAGCATGAAGCCGTCGCCTCCGAGCGTCACCAGGGCGTCGGCCTCCTCCACCGGGACCAACGGGTAGCGGTCTTTCAGAATGGCGAATCGTTCCCGTGCGGTGGGCGTTTCCGAGGCGACGCAGGCGATACGGCGAATGGCGGCTTCCATGTGGTGTCCCCTTTTTGCACTGGTTCTTTGTGGGACCCACTACAATGCATGGGCGGTCCAGTAAAGGGGGGCGGGCGGCCTTTTCTTACCGGCGGACATGGGAACGCCGCACGGCGCGGGTTGCGTCGTGCGGCGTAAAGATTCGGAAAATCAGCTAGATGGATTCGTCTCGATTGCAGTCCTTGGAATAGATGTATTCCATGCGGTCGAGGCCGATGCCGTAGCATGCCTGCTTGCAGAAGGGGGCGATCCAGATGAAGTCGCCGGACTCCACCGGCAGCCATTTTTCATCCAGCAGGTAAAGTCCCTCGCCGCGATAAATATACATGCCGTGCTCCTGCACGTGGGTTTCCACGAAGGGGTGGCAGCCGCCGGGCAGGAAGGCCAGGGTGTGGAAGTTCATGTCGAAGGCCTGATCCGTGGGCAGCAGATCGCGCACGAAGACGTTGTCCATGGAGTCGTAGCGCAGTTCCGCGATGTCGCGGATGGAGCCGGTGACCATCCACGGTTCCCTTGCGGCCCGGTCGGGGTGGGGGATGAAACGCTGCTTGTAGAGAAGGACGGTGACAGGCGCGTCTCCGGCCGACGCGAAGCTTACGCCCTTGCCCGGAGGCGCGTAGATGTAGCCGCCCGCAGTCAGGTTTTTGGTTTGGCCGTCCACTTCGACCGCAAGCGTCCCCTCGCCGTCCATGACGAAGAGGAACGCCTCGACGCCTTCGGCCTGTCCGTATGGCATGGTCGTCCGCCCTGCGGTGGATACCGTGCCGACGAGCTGCACGAAGTTGGCTCCGAGCTTGGGCGATGCCAGTATGGACAGGGCGCAGCCTTCGATGCCCGGGATCACGTTGATGACCCGGCCCTCGGTGGTGATGACCGCGTACTTGCCGGGTTCGTACGTGGAGCGGTTTTTCAGGAAGCCTTCGGGATACGGCATGGTTGTCCTGGTCGTTTTCGGCCTGCTCGGGGTTGCCGGGCCATCGGGGGAGGTCGTTTCCCGAAGGGCCGGAAGCGGCGGAAACGCCGCACGGATCGACGGTCTCGATATCCGTTTTTTCTTGTCATGTCGAATCGATATGGCGCTGCCGGTAAGAGCGCGGGCGAGCGCGTTGCATACCGCCGGGAAATAATCTACTGAAACAGGAGGTGATGGTAAAAAAATATAGCCCATACCAGCGAGGTGTCTAGTTTCATGAAGGATATTCAGAAGTTTATTGCCGGGTTCCGAAATTTCCGAAACGAGTTCTTCTGTCGGGAGGACGCCCCGTTCGGGCTTCTCTGCAAAGGCCAGAATCCCACGGCTTTGGTCATCGCGTGCAGCGATTCGCGCACCGATCCGTCGTTCATCATGCAGTGTGAGCCGGGTGATATTTTCGTGATCCGGAACGTGGCCAACATCGTGCCTCCCTATGAGTGCGACACGGGCTTCCACGGCGTGTCCTCGGCCATCGAGTATGCGGTCAAGGTCCTCAAGGTGAACGACATCATCGTGCTGGGCCACAGCCTGTGCGGCGGCATCGACGCCCTGATGCGCGACGACGCGGTCCGGCATACCGAGTTCCTGAACAAGTGGCTGACGGTCATGGCCCCGGTGCGTGAAGAGGTCATGGAGCATTTCGGCGAGGTGAACAAGAAGTCCTGCACCGCCTGCGAGATGGCGGGCACCCTGCGTTCCGTCCAGAACCTGATGACGTTCCCCTGGATCAAGAAGCGGATGGACGAGGGCAATCTCTTTCTGCACGGCTGGTACTTCGAGATGGAGTCGGGCCAGTTGTTGAGCTACATGCCCACGACCAAGACCTTCGAGCCCCTGACCGTATCCGGCGTCCTTTCGAGAAAGGAAGACGCGGCGGAATAGAACCGGGACGATCCCTTGCCTTCGGCGTAATGCCCCGGTTTCCGATCGGAACCGGGGACTTCTTTTTTGCCCTATGTGAAAAAATCGGTACACGGTTGTTTGGGTGGGAGCATTTGTGGTATGCTGTCCTTCCGGAGTCTTCCGGTTTTATTTCATACCAAGGAGATAGAAAATGCTCATCACCCCATACGACGCCATTCACCGGGAATTACTCGCGTTCCTGCCTAAGGACCGTGTCTACACGGACCCTTTGCGCACCCTGGCATACGGCACGGACGCCAGTTTTTACCGGCTTATTCCGAAGATAGTGGTCGACACGGACAGTGAGGATGAGGTCATCCGCATCCTGGCCGTGGTGAACAGGCACAACGTGTCCGTGACTTTCCGAGCGGCGGGCACCAGCCTGTCGGGGCAGGCCATCAGCGATTCGGTGCTGGTCCGTCTCGGCGACGGCTGGCGTCATTTTCGCATCTTCGACGATGCGCAAAAGATCGAGCTGGAGCCGGGCATCATCGGCAGCCAGGCAAACAAGTACCTGGCCCCGCACGGCAAGAAGATCGGACCGGACCCGGCTTCCATCGACACCTGCAAAATCGGCGGCATCGTGGCCAACAACGCTTCGGGCATGTGTTGCGGCGTGGCCGAGAACTCCTACAAGACCTTGCATTCCATGCGTCTGGTCCTGATGGACGGCACGCCCCTGGACACCGGAGATCAGGCCAGCCGCGACGCCTTCGCCCGCACTCACGGGCATATTCTCGACAAGCTGTCCGACATGCGCGCCCGGGTGTTGGAGAACAAGACCCTGGCAGACCGCATCCGCCGCAAGTTCAAGATCAAGAACACCACGGGCTACAGCCTCAACGCCATCGTGGATTTCGAGGACCCGTTCGAGATTCTCCAACATCTTCTGGTGGGCAGCGAAGGGACCCTCGCCTTCATCTCCAAGGTCGTCTACAACACCGTGGTCGAGCACCCGCACAAGGCGTCGGCCCTGATGCGTTTCCCGGACATCCGCTCGGCCTGCCAGGCCGCCACCGCCCTGCGCGGAGGAGCCGTGTCCGCCGCCGAGATCATGGACCGCGCGGCCATCGCCTCGGTCCAGGACAAGCCCGGAATGCCCGAGGGGTTGGATACCCTTGGTCCCGACGCCGCCGCGCTCCTGGTCGAGGTCCGCGCCGGTTCCGCCGGGGAGCTGGAGGAGAAGATCGCCAGGGTCAAGGAGATCATCAAGGACATCGAGCCTGTTGAGCCGCACCTGTTCACCGACGTGCCCGCCGAGTTCGGCAAGCTGTGGAACGTGCGCAAGGGGCTGTTCCCGGCCGTGGGCGCGGTGCGCGAGGCCGGGACCACGGTCATCATCGAGGACGTGGCCTTCCCCATAGAATCGCTGGCCGACGGCGCGCTCGATCTCCAGGAGCTCTTCCGCAAGCACGGCTACGACAAGGCGATCATCTTCGGGCACGCCCTGGAGGGCAACCTGCACTTCGTCTTCACCCAGGACTTCAACGCCCAGGCCGAGATCGACCGCTACGAGGCGTTCATGAACGACGTCACCGACATGGTGGCCAACAAGTACAACGGATCCCTCAAGGCCGAGCACGGCACAGGGCGGAACATGGCCCACTTCGTGGAGCTGGAATGGGGCCGGGACGCCTTCGCTCTCATGCGCGAGATCAAGGAGCTTTTCGATCCCAGGGGGCTGCTCAATCCCGGCGTCATCATCAACGACGACCCCCGGGCGCATCTCAAGGACCTCAAGCCGCTGCCCGTGGCCGACGGGCTTATCGACAAGTGCATCGAGTGCGGTTTCTGCGAGCCCACCTGTCCGTCGCGTTCCCTGACGCTGACTCCGCGCCAGCGCATCGTGGCCTACCGCGAGATAGCGCGTCAGGAGGAAAGCGGCGAAGCCGCAGACACCCGCAAGGCGTTCCACGACAACTACGATTACGACGGCGAGGCCACTTGCGCCGCCGACGGCCTGTGCGCCCTGCGTTGTCCCGTGTCCATCGACACAGGCAAGTTCATCAAGCAATATCGCGCATGGGGACATGGACGCTGGCAGAACGCCGCGGCCTCCTTTGCCGCCGGCAACACAGGCCTGACCGTGCACGCCGTGTCCGGCGCGTTGCGCGTGGCCGGGGCCGCCCAGGACGTGCTGGGCGACAAGGCCATGGACGCGGTCGCCTCCGGCCTGCACAAGTATTCCGGCAAGCGCATCCCCCGTTGGAACACTTCCATGCCCCGCGCCGCATCCCCGGCCCGTCTTACGGCTCCCGCGACCGGCAATCGCGTGGTCTACTTCCCGAGCTGCGTGGCCCGGCACATGGGGGCGGAAAAGCACGACCCGGACAAGACCGCCATCCGCGACCGCACCCTGAGCCTTCTCGCCAAGGCTGGGTATGAGGTCGTCTACCCGGCGGGCATGACCAAGCTGTGCTGCGGCCAGCCCTGGGAATCAAAGGGTTTCGTGGAGCAGGCCGACGCCAAGCTCCGCGAGTTGGAATGCGCCCTGCGCGCGGCCAGCAACGGGGGCGAACTGCCCATTCTCTGCGACACCAGCCCATGCCTCTATCGCATGAAGGAGCACATCAAGGAGCTCAAGCTCTTTGAGCCGGTGGAGTTCGCCGCGCGTTTCCTCGCCGACAAGCTGGAGTTCACTCCGGTGAACCGCAAGGTGGCCCTGCATATCACCTGCACCTCGCGCAAGATGGGGCTGGCCGAGGAGATGGAGGCCCTGGCCCGCCGGTGCGCCCGCGAAGTGGTCGTGCCCGACGAGGTCTTCTGCTGCGGCTTCGCCGGAGACCGGGGCTTCAACTATCCGGAACTGAACAAGGCGGGCCTCAAGGAGCTGCGCAGGCAGCTCGACGGATGCACCATCGGCTATTCCACGTCCCGCACCTGCGAGATCGGCTTGTCCCTGCACGGCGAGGTGCCGTACAAGAACATTCTTTTCCTGCTCGACGAGGCCAGTTGGCCCAAGGCGTAGGAATCATTTCACGTTAATTCCGAAAGGGGAGCGGGGGGAAACCTTCGCTCCCCTTTCCTTTTTTTGCGGCGGAAGGCGTCTCGCGGCGGGAAGGCGATTCCGTTGCGGAACCGTAACTTCCCGGAACGGCTGCATTCCCCGGGGCGGCTGAAGCGGGGGCTACGATGTTTTTCGGGGTAAATAATAATAGTAAATTGTTTTACATGGCTTAGCGAAAGTAATATGTAAAATGTTTTGTCGTTGACACTATCTATTTCGTTTAATAAATTGTGCATTAATGGGACACCCTAATTAACCCATAAGAATATATGCAAAATAGATAGGGTTCTATAAATGGTGGTTTGATAATGGTTACGAATAAGGCGCTGAGCGCAAACTTGTAATCGGGCCTGTCGGCGGCATCGACTCCGCTGGAAATGATGCCGTTGGCTGCGCCGCGTATTCTACTGAGGAGAGTAGCATATGACACAAAAGAAAAAGAGCACTGTTGCTTTCAGTCCCGAGCGGCGAAGCATCCTAAAGCTCGGCGCGCTATCCTGCGCGGCCGGAGCTGCCGGGGGATCGCTGCTGGGTCTGAATCATCTGTTCCAGCCTTCGGAAGCCGCGGCGTTCGATATACCGACGCTTCCCGACGATCCCTTCATCTATACGACATGTGTAAACAACTGCGGCAGCACATGCGTATTGAAGGCATTTGTTCGGAACGACAAGGTCATTCGCGTCGAGACCGACGACAGCGTGCAGGACGATTGGGAGAACGGAGTTTTCCAGGTGCGCGCCTGTCCGCGTGGACGTTCCATGCGGCGGCACATGTATTCGCCCGACCGGTTGAAGACGCCGCTCAAGCGGATCGGCAAGCGCGGCGAAGGGAAATTCGAGCCCGTTTCCTGGGACGAGGCCCTGGATATCGTGGCCGCGAGCTTGAAACACTGCATCAAGGATTACGGCAACGCGTCCATTTACAGCCATTACGCCAGCGGCGTCATCACCGGGCCTATGACCCGGCGGGAGAACTTCTGGCGGCTGATGAACTGTCTCGGCGGCTTCTCCCTGGGCTATTCCGATTACAGTTCCGCCCAGAACCAGGCTGCGTTGCGCTACCTCTACGGCAAGGCCGGATATTCCGGCAACGCCATTTCGGACATCGTCCACACCAAGCTGGCCGTGTTCTTCGGCGCGAACCTGAGCGAGACCCGGTCCAGCGGCGGCGGCTTGCAGTACGAGATTCTTGAGGCCAAGAAAAAGGGCAACACCAAGATCATCATCATCGACCCCCGCTACACCGACACCTGCGTGACCGTGGCCGACGAATGGATTCCCATTCGTCCCGGCACCGACGCCGCGTTGGCTTCGGCCCTGGCCTACGTGCTGATTACGGAGGGGATGATCGACCGGGAGTACCTGAATACCCATTGCGTGGGCTTCGACGCCTCGACGCTTCCCGAGGATGCGCCCGAGCATTCCTCCTATTCCGACTACATCCTGGGCACCGGGTTCGATATGGTTGCCAAAACCCCGGAATGGGCGGCCGCCATCTCCGGCGTTCCCGCCGCCAGGATATACAAGCTGGCCCGCGAGATCGGCCAGATCAAGCCGTGCTACATCATGCAGGGCTGGGGCATTCAGCGCCAGGCCGCCGGCGAGATGAACGTCATGGCCGTGGCCGCTCTGGCCAACCTGACCGGCAACGTCGGCATTCGGGGCGGCAACAACGGCGACCTGGACGCCTACCATCAGAGCAAGACTCCGCGCCTGCCCATAGGCGACAACGGCGTCAAGACCCGCTTCCCGGTCTTCATGTGGCTCAAGGCCGTGGAGCACGGCAAGGACATGACCGCGGACCAGGACGGTATCATCGGCGGCGACCGGTATCCCGCCGACATCAAGTTCATATGGAACTATGCGGGCAACACCATCATCAACCAGCACTCCGAGATCGCCGAAACCGAGCGCGTGCTCTCCGACGAAACCAAGTGCGAGATGATCGTGGTCATGGACACCCACATGACCGCGACGGCCAAATGGGCCGATATCGTCCTGCCGAGCTGCATGTATCCGGAGCAGACGGACATCGTGGGGCCGAGCTACGCCATGAACACTGACTGGGCGTTGCTCACCGAGGCGGTCAAGCCGTTCTTCGAGTCCCGCCCCGTCTATGACGTCTGCGCGGACCTGGCCCGTCGGCTGGGCGTGGAGAAGGAATTCACCGAAGGCCGCGACCGGGAGGCATGGATCGACTATCTCTACCAGACCGGCACCCGCAAGACCTTCCCCGAAATGCCCGCGACCGTGGCCGAAGCGCGCAAGGCGGGCGTGCATCAGCGCGCCAAGGGAAGGGACTTCCCCGTTCCCTTCGCCGATTTCCGGCAGGACCCGGTGGCGCATCCCCTGAAGACCCCGTCGGGCAAGGTGGAGCTGTACTCCGCCGCGCTGCGCACCCTTTCGCAAAAGCGGAAGGTCGACAGCTCCGTGCTGGGCGACGTTATTCCGTTCGTGCCGCAGTATGTGGCGACCTGGGACGGCTGCGAAGACATGAAGACCAAGGAAAAGTACCCGCTTCAGCTCATCGGTTTCCACTACAAGGGGCGGACGCACTCCCACTACGCCAACGTTGACTGGCTGCTGGAAGTGTTGCCGCAGACCATGTGGATCAACCCCATCGACGCCGAACGGCGGGGCATCAGGCACAACGATCTTGTCCGGGTGTTCAACGACCGGGGCGAGGTGCGCATCAGGGCCAAGGTGACCCCGCGCATCATTCCCGGCGTCGTCGCCATGGGACAGGGCGCCTGGTACAAGCCGCTCTCCGCGGACAGCAAGGTGGACGTTGGAGGATGTATCAACACCCTGACCAAGTACAGGCCTACAGCCATCGGCAAGGCCAATCCCCAGCACACCAACCTTGTCCAGGTGGACCGGATATAAGGAGGCGACCGTGATGAATCTGAATCAGGAACTCGCGTTCGTATTTGACGCTTCCCGGTGCAACGGCTGCAAGGCGTGCATGATCGCCTGCAAGGACAAACACGATCTGCCTGTCGGCGTATCGTGGCGGAAGGTGCTCGAATGCGCATCCGGGGATTGGACGGAGGAGCCGGACGGCTCGTACACGCAAAACGTGCTCGCCTATTACGTCTCCGTATCGTGCAACCATTGCGAAAATCCCGTCTGCGTAACGGTCTGCCCCACGGGCGCCATGCAGGTCGTGGAAAACGGCATCGTGGCCATCGACCCGGACCGCTGCATCGCTTGCGGCAACTGCCAGTGGAACTGTCCCTACTCGGCCCCGGTCCTGGACCGCGTGAAAAAGCATATGACCAAGTGCGACATGTGCCGGGACTTCCTGGCCAAGGGCAAGCTTCCCGCCTGTGTGGCGGCGTGCCCCAGCCGCGCCTTGGACGTCGCTCCGCGCAAGGAGGCCGCCGCACGGCTCGGACGGGCCGACGTCGCTCCGCTGCCTTCAGCCAAACTCACTGAACCCAACCTGTGCCTGATAAAGCACCGCGACAGTCTGTCGGTGCGCAAGTCGGCCTCCGTGTTGGCCAACAGAGAGGAGTTCTAGCCATGACATACGAATATCCTCTTGTCTTCTTCACCGTGTTCGGACAGCTCTCCGCCGGTATCGCGCTCCTCGTCTGGCTGACGGGGCTGCAAAAACATCAGGCCGAAGAGCGGATGGCCTGGATCGTCGCGCTGGCGGCTCTCGTCGTATCCGGCGCGAGCGCCGTGCTGCATCTGCAATCCTACCTGCCGGCGGCCTTCGCCCTTTCGAACGTGGGGTCCTCGTGGCTTTCGCGTGAGATACTCATGGGCGCGGTCTTCTTCGTCCTGATCGGGCTGCGCTTCTTCAACGTGCTCTCGGCCAGGTTCAATTGGCTGGTGGGCCTTGGCGGCGTGGCCTTCGTCCTGGTCATGAGCCAGATCTACGTCCAGAACGCGTCCGTGCCGCTTTGGAATTCCTGGGGAACGGCCCTGGCCTTCCTGGGAACCATGCTCCTGCTGGGCGGAAGCGCGGCCCTGGCCCTGGCTCCCGAAGGATGGGAACGGCCCGCCATTGCCGCCAGCGTGAGCGCGGCGTTGGTGGGAGGGCTGCTCGCCCTGTCTCTGCCCGCCTTCTGGCTGGGGGGCATGTTGGCTCCGCTCAATCCCGCGCTACTGGGCGTTTTCGCCTCGGCGGCCATTTGCGTCACGCTGACGCAGGCGGCCTGCTACGCGGCGGGCGGCGTCCTGACTGCTTATGGCGTTCCCGGCAGGCGTGGTTTCGTCCGGATCGGTTTCGTTGTCGTGCTCGTCGGAGCGGTGGTCGGCCGTATGCTCTTCTATGCGGCCAACATCGGGATGTTGAGCTAGAATGTCGAACGTCTGCCGTTTCAACGGCGGCGCAAGGAGTATGAAACACATGCCGTCAGTTGAACGACATGCAGGCCGAACGTCCGCCGCGGGCGCGGCCGGAACGACGGTGCTGGGGTCCTTTCTCCGGTTCGTCGGCGTGGCCTGCAACGGATTCAATATCATCGCCGGTGAGTCCGGCAGGCCCGTCCTGGTTCAGGCGTCCGGTCTGTCGGACTCCTGGCGGGTCTTCTTCGAAGACGCAGGACTCGACGCCCCGATAGAGGCGTTGGGGGATGACATCCGTATCCTGCTGGTGGATGAAGCCGAGCTCGCGAGAACCCTTGGCGAGTTCAATGCCCTGTTCCGCGTCCCCGAGCTTCCCGTGCCCCTGTGGGAATCCGTGTGGCTTTCCAGTGAGAAGATTCTTTTCACCGAGGAGAGTTTCGCGGTCCGCGACTGGTACGCCCGCTTTCAGTGGGAGATCAACAAGGTCGGGTACGAGGCCGAGGACCATATAGGCTTTGAGGCGGCCTTCTGCGGCTGGCTGTTCGACGCCGCCGTGAAGGGCCAAGAGGGCGGGCCGGACGCCCGTCCGCAACCAACCCAGTCGGACGTGCGTGCGTTCCTGGAGGAGCACTTCACCCGATGGGCTCCGGAGTGCTTCCGGCAGCTCGCCGATGCGGCGGGCACGCCTTTCTGGAAGCATCTGCTGTCCTCGGCTTCCCTGCTGTCCGGGGCGTTGGCGGAAGACTCCTGACGGTTTTGCCGGAGTTGCCGCGATCCCCGTTTCGCATCGAGGCCGCATGACGGCTTTGGCCGGGACGGTATGAAAACGTATAAACCAAAAGGCCCCGTGCGCAGCGCATGGGGCCTTTTCCGTTTCTCTATTTGACCTTGACGGCTTCGAGGTCCACGGCGATCTGGACGGTATTGCCGACCATGAAGCCGCCTCCGTCGAGCGGGGCGTTCCAGTCCACCCCGTAGTCCCGGCGGTCGATGGAGAACTCCGCGGCCGCGCCTCTCCTGGTGTTGCCCCAGGGATCGGCGCGCGGCGTGTCGAGGCCGGTGACGACCAGCTTCACTTCTCGGGACGCACCCTTGATGGTCAGGATGCCGGATACCGCGTAGCCGTTGTCGGCGGGGTAAATCCGGGTGCTCTTGAAGGTCATGACCGGATGGATTTCCGCGGCGAAGAAGTCGCTGCTCTTGAGGTGCGCGTCGCGGGCCTCGACGCCCGTGTCGATGCTGTTCACATCGATGGAGATGTCGAAGGCTTTCGGCTTGTCCGCGTCGAACTCGATGGTTCCGGTGACTGCCGGGAACATGCCGCGCACCTGGGCGATGGTCAGGTGGCGGATGGAGAAGTGGGCCGCGGAGTGGTCCGGGTCCACCTTCCATGTCTCGGCCCCGGCCGTTGCGGCCAGGCAGAGGACCAGCAGCATTGCCGCCGGTATGCGGAACAAGGTGAATGATAATTTCCGTTTCATGGCAAGTATCCTCGCGGTTTCGTTTCCGTTTCGATCGTATCCGCCGCACCTGGGCCGATGCCGGGCGCGGCGGTTTTCTCGTCCGGCCGTCAGGAGAACTGCGGCGGTTTGAGCTGGGATTTCTTCCCCTTGGCGCAGAACCGGTAGGTCAGGAACGCACCCAGGACGGCGCCTACGAACAGCGTGCCGAGAAGGAGCAGGATGCGCGAGGCGGTAAAGGTGAGCCAGAGGAACGAGACCTGGGTTTGTTCGGTGTTCTGGAGCAGAAAGAGGACCCACAACGCGATCAGCGTGATGATGGCTCCCAGGCGGATTTTCCGCCAGGTGATCGTTGGGGTTTGCTTTTGACTTGCATTCATTGGGGTATTGCCGTTGTCCATGAGGGGCCTCCTTTTCGTGGAATCAGATCCATTTGCGTTTTTTGAAGTAGATGAGCAAGCCTCCGGCCACGGCGGCCATACCGCCGAGGAGGATGAAGTAGCCGTAATGGTACTTCAGTTCGGGCATGAATTCGAAGTTCATGCCGTACAGGCTTGCCATGAAAGAGAGCGGGATGAAGATGGTGGCGAAGATCGTCAGGAATTTCATCACGTCGTTAAGACGGTTGGCCACGGCCATGTTGTAGCTGTTCTGGTGGTCGTTGAGCATTTCGCGGTATGTCTCCACGGCCTCGGAGACCTGTTCGGCCATGTCGTTCAGGTCGCGCAGATACGGGAGCATGTCTTCGTCCAGGAGAGGGCTGTCGGCCCTGGCCAGCTTGAGCGCGATCTCCCGGATCGGGCGCACGGCCTTGCGTGCGAAGGCCATCTCGCGGCGGCAGATGTTGATCTCTTCGAGCAGCTCGGGCGAGGGCGCGTCGAGAATCTCCTCGTCGAAAGCTTCGATGCGTTCGCCCATGATCTCGATGACCTTGAGGTAGTTTTCGAACACGCAGTCGAGCAGGGCGTAGAGCAGGTAGCCCGGACCGCGCTGCCGGAGTTTGCCGGAGTGTCTGCGAAGGCGTTCGCGAACAGGCTCGAACACGAGGCCAGGCCGTTCCTGGAACGTGACCAGGCAGCGGCCCGTGAGCGCGCAGGAGAACTGCTCGGAGACGATCCGGTCATGGTCCTCGCTCAGGGAGAGCATCCGGAGCGTGATGAAGACCATGTCCGGGTACTCCTCCATCTTGGGCCGATGTCCGGTATCGACGATGTCCTCCAGGAGAAGCGGGGGAATGGAGTAGGCCGCGCCCACGCGGCGTATGATTTCGGGCACGTGCAGGCCGTCCACGTTGAGCCAGGTGACGCCGGGGCCGTCCGGGCAGGGAGCCAGGCCGTCCGAATCCCCGAGGCATTCGTCGCGCAGGCTGTCCCCGTCGTATTCAATGATTCGCAACCTGGGGGCGTCGGTTTTTTGCAGGCCGACGAAAATGAGCGATCCCGGTGGCTTGCCAGCCGTCTTGTCGTCTCGTTTCAGAAATCTGGCCATGGGCTCCTCGGGGTTTCCCTTCATGCGGGCATGGGACGTGGCGCGCGCCGCCAATGCCGATCATCATTATCATGATATAACGTATCGACGACGGATGAAACCGTTTTTGCGCCGGAAAAAGGCATGGAGGGGAGCGCGGCGCGTATCGAGGCGGGAGCCACGCCGCGCAAAAAATTGTCGAAACCGGGGGAAACGTGTTAGCGTCGGTAGCAGCCATCCTGCGGGGAGCGGCCTTGGGAGGAAGGCGTCACACGGTGGATTCGAACAAAAGGGAGTGGAATATGGGTATTGAAATCGGCGGGTTGCTCGGACTCATCATCCTTGTGTTGGACGTGTGGGCGTTGGTCAAGATTTTTCAGAGCTCGGCGGGCACCGGCTCCAAGGTGCTTTGGATCATCCTGGTGCTGCTGTTCCCCATTTTGGGGTTCCTGTTCTGGTTCCTGATGGGGCCGAAGGGCTGACGCCGGGCTGAGTTCCGCGCCTAGCGCGCCACCCTGGCGTCCATGACCATCTCCGAATATTCGTCCATCGAGGCCTGGGCCTGGCGGGGCGCGTCGAACCGGGCGATGTGCATGACGGCGTCTCCCTTGTAGACCGAGGCCAGGGACTGATCGCCGATGACGACGCCGTCCTGCGGCGATACCAGGTCCGTGGACCGGCCGCCGAAGGGGTCGTGGACGGTTCCGAGAACTTCGCCCCGGACGACGTGCTGGCCGAGCTTGGCTGCGGCCCGGAACAGGCCGCTGGCGGGAGCCCTGCACCAGGCCCGGTCCGTGGCGATTTGCAGGGGGGGCCGCTCGCGCTTCCGTTTGCCCGCGGGGAGCATTCCCAGGGCCTCTAGCACCGAGGTGATGCCGCGCAGCCCGGCGCGGATGGAGAGCTCGTCGAAGCGCAGGGCTTCTCCCGCCTCGTAGAGCAAAACGCGTACGCCGATTTCCCTGGCGGCGGCCCGCAGGGAGCCTTCCATGCCGGAAAGGTCGAGGGCCAGCGGCGCGCCGAACGCCTTGGCCATGGACAGGACCGTCGGGTCCTCCATGTCGCCCCGGATGTGCGGCAGGTTCCGGCGGTGATTGGAGCCTGTGTGCAGGTCGATGCCGTAGCCGCATCGCCTGACCACGTTCTCGAAGAGAACCGACGCCAGTTCCGAAGCCAGCGAGCCGCCTTCCTTGCCGGGGAAAAACCTGTTCAGGTCGCGCCGGTCCGGCAGGTAGCGGGTGTTGGCCATGAACCCGTATATATTCACGATGGGGATGGCGTACAGGGTGCCGGCCAATTGGCCGAGCCGCTTCATGCCCAACAGCCGCCGGATGATCTCCACCCCGTTCAGTTCGTCGCCGTGCAGGGCGGCGCAGACGAAGAAGGACGGTCCCTCGCGTCTGCCGTGGACGACGTGGACCGGCATGACGGAGCCCTGGCGCAGGGAGGTGTCGGGCACGGGCAGAAGCGCGGTGGCGCTGGTTCCGGCCGCCACGGTCAGGCCGCCGATGGTGACGGAAGCCTGGTCATGGTCCCTGTCCTCCCCGAGTCTTTCGCGCGGCGTCTAGCCCTTGCCGCGCGTTTTGGTCTTGCCGGGCTTGGCGTTCTTCTCGATAAACTCGATGATTTTGTCCGCGATGTCGATACCCGTGGCCTTTTCGATACCCTCCAGGCCGGGGGAGGAGTTGACCTCCATGACCACCGGGCCGTGGTTGGAGCGGAGCAGGTCCACGCCGCAGACGTTCAGGCCCATGATGCGGGCGGCCCGGACTGCGGTGGAGCGCTCTTCCGGGGTGATCCTGACGGGCTCGGCGGTGCCGCCGCGGTGGATGTTGGAGCGGAACTCGCCCTTGCCCGCCGTGCGCCGCATGGCCGCGACGACCTTGCCGCCCACCACCAGGCAGCGGATATCCGATCCCTTGGATTCCTTGATGTATTCCTGGACCAGGATGTTGGCGTTGAGACCCTGGAAGGCCTGGATGACGCTCTCGGCCGCATGTCTGGTTTCGGCCAGGACCACGCCGATGCCCTGGGTGCCTTCCAGCAGCTTGACCACCAGGGGCGCGCCGCCCACCAGATCGATGAGGTCGCCGGTGAACTGGGTGGAGCTGGCGAAGCCCGTAACCGGCAGGCCGATGCCCTTGCGCGAGAGCAGTTGGAGGCTGCGCAGCTTGTCGCGGGACCGGGTGATGGCGATGGATTCATTGAGGCTGTACACGCCCATCATTTCGAACTGGCGAACCACGGCGCAGCCGAAGAAGGTGATGGACGCGCCTATGCGCGGGATGACCGCGTCAACGCCGACCACCTGTTCGCCCTTGTAGTGAATGGACGGGCTGTGGGAGGTGATGTTCATGTAGCAGCGCAGAGGGTTGACGACCTCAACCTTATGGCCGCGAGCTTTTCCTGCGTCGACCAGGGCCTGGGTGGAATACAGGCTGGACTTGCGCGAGAGAATGACGATTTTCATGGAGGCTAATTACCTTTCTTCCGTTTGGAGTACGCCCGTTTTCCGACGGCGTTTCCTGCCTGCATGGACAGGGACGGATCGACCAGAAGCCGCCCGGACATGGCGTTGCGTCCGAGAAGCATCCTGAATCGCATTTCGTCCCGATTGGTCAGGGTCAATTCGATGGGCCAGGACCGTCCGGCCAGAAGCAGGGTGGTCGCTATGACATGCCGCCTCTGGCTTTGTCCACCCGAATTGGTGACTTTCCTGCGATCCACCAGGGGAGCGGCGCACGGAATGACAAGATCGTCGTTCCCCTGCAGGGGGTGGACGTTGAAGGAAACGTAACGGATGCCGTCACGTTCGAAGGGAACGATGTCGAAGGCGTGCAGGGCGGAAGTCCTGGCTCCTGTGTCCACCTTGACCTTGATGGCGGGCACGTTGAGGTCGGGCAGGGATACCCATTCCCGCCAGCCGATTATCATCTTCGGTTCTTTCGGTCTTTTCATGTGTTCCTTTGCGATGGTCGTCCCGGCGGGACCGCCGGGCTCGAAATGGTCGTGCGGGCCTGCGCGCGGCGCGGTCCCGGAGCAAACGGCCTTCCCGCCCGCCCCTTGCGTTCAATATCACATTTCGTCGCGCCGGGTAATGGTCCCGCCCGCAGGAAATCCCGGCCGGACCTTGCCGGATTCTAATCCGATTCCGCCCCTTCTGTTTTCATGCTACTGCCGATTGATGGAGGCTTTTCGGGCAACCAACGGAGCTCAGTAAATCCGGAGGAAGACTTGAAATACGCGACCCTGGAACAGTGTAGGCGGCGTATCGCCGACCTCGAGACCGAGCTGGAACGGACAAGGGAGCGGCTTGGCGCCGCCTTGGGGGCGGCATGGACGTCCCAGCCCACCAGGAAGGCCGTAGTGGAGGAGCCGTGCCGTTCGGCTGCCGCAACCGGTTTTCCCGGCGTCGACCTCACGGCGGACGCGGCGCAGTTGCGCATCCTGCTGGAATCCATCCCCGAACTGGTCTGGTTCAAGGACGCGGCCGGAACCTACGTTTTCTGCAATCAATGTTTCGAGCGTTTTTACGGAGCGGCGGCAACGGACATTGTCGGGCGGACGGATTACGATTTCGTGGAGGTCGGCCTGGCCGACGCCATCCGGGAGCAGGACCGCAGGGCCGTGGAGGCGGGCGTTCCCTGCGTCAACGAGGAACGGGGCGTCTACAGGGACGACGGCCATGAGGAGTGCCTGGAGACGATCAGGACGCCGCTGTTCGGCGGAAACGGCGCGCTGCTCGGCGTGCTCGGCGTGGCGCGGGACATCACCGGGCGCAATCGGTTCGCGGACGTGCTTCGGGACAGCGAACAACGCCACCGGGTCATCTTCGAGAACTCCCCCCTTGGCATGATACGGTTCGGCCGGGACGGGCGGATACTGGATTGCAACAACCGGTTCGTGCAAATGATGGGCGCCGCCAGGGGGGACATCATCGGGGCCGAACTCCTGCGCGGGCGCAACCCGAAATTGGGACGGGCCCTGGAGACGGCCATGGCCGGTCGTCCGTCCTCCTGCGACGATTATTTCGTTTCGGGCGGCGGCGGGCGCGAGGCGTTCCTGCATGTTCAGTTCAACCCGGTCGTTCCCGGCAGGTCCCCCACCGAGGTCATCGCCACCTTGGAGGACTTCAGCGAACGGAAGCAGGATCAGGACACCTTGCGGACGGCCAAGGAGCAGGCCGAGGCGTTCAGCCGCTCCAAGACGGAGTTTCTCGCCAACATGAGCCACGAGATCAGGACCCCGCTCAACGGGATCATGGGGATGCTCCAGCTCATCCAGTCGACCGGCCTCGACAAGGAGCAGTCCGAGTACACGCGGGCGGCCCTGCAATCCGCGCGGAGGCTGATGAACCTGTTGACCGACATCCTAGACCTGTCGAGGGTGGAGGCGGGCAAGCTGGCCGTGCGCAACGCTCCCTTCGACCTGGTGGAGACCTGCGAACAGGTCTGCGACCTGTTCAGGCTCACTTCAGCCCAGTCCGGGGTGGACATGGCCTGCGAACTGGGCGCGGACGTTCCGCGACGGGCCGTGGGGGATGCCGTCCGGCTCCAGCAAATCCTGACCAACCTCATGGGCAACGCCTTCAAGTTTACCGACTCCGGGCGCGTCGTCATGGCCGCGCATAGGCTTCCGAACCTCCCTTCGGGCGGCTATCGAATCCTTTTTTACGTGTCCGACACCGGGGCGGGGATACCGGACAGCAAGGTCGGCACCCTGTTCGACGCCTTCACCCAAGTCTCCCGGGGCCACACCCGCCGGTACCAGGGCGCGGGGCTCGGGTTGTCCATCTGCCGGAATCTGGTTTCCCTAATGGGCGGCAACATGGCTATCGAAAGCGAGGAGGGCGTCGGCACCACGCTGTATGTCTCCCTGCCCTTCGACGAGGCTCCGGGCGCTCCTCCGGCCGTGAGCATCGCCTCGATGCGCGGACGCGCGACCGGTCCGCTGTCCATCCTTCTTGCCGAAGACGAGCGGGTCAACAGCCTGGTCATCAAACGTATCCTGGAAAAGGCAGGGCATACCGTCACCGGCGTGGAGAACGGCGAACAGGTCCTCGCCGCACTGCGCGGCGCGGCCTTCGACGTGATTCTTATGGACATCCAGATGCCGGTGATGGACGGGGTGGAGACCTCCCTGGCGATTCGGGCCGGGATGGCCGGTGAGGAACGGGCGGACATCCCCATCGTGGCCGTGACCGCCTACGCCATGGTCGGCGACCGGGAGAAGTTTCTCGCGGCGGGAATGGACGGCTACGTGGTCAAGCCCGTGGAGAGGCGAAAGCTGTTGGAGGCGTTGGAGATCGCACTGTCGGGCGATGCCCGACGGCCGGTCGGCGGGGGGTGATGAGCCCCGCCGGGCTGTTGTCTTCCCTTGGGCGGGGTTAGGCCGATGCGGGCTTGTCCCCTTTCTCGTGATTCAGGAAAAAGGGCAGGGAAATGGAGAAGGCGCTGCCCTTGCCCACCGTGCTCTCCACCGAGATGGCGCCGCCGAGCTTTTCGATGAGGTATTTGGATATGGTCAGTCCCACGCCGGACCCGCTCAGCCGCTTGGTCATGACCTTCTCCCCTATTTCAAAGCTGTGGAAGATGGTTTCCAGGCGGTCGGGAGGGATGCCGACGCCCGTGTCCGTGATCGTGAAGAGGATCATGACCTGGTTCTGTCCGTTCCCGGCGAAGCGGACCGGGTCCCTGGATACGTCCAGGCTTATCTTGCCCTTTTCCGTGTAGCGAAAGGCGTTGAGCAGGATGTTGTTCAGGGCCTGGGCTGTTTCCAGCGGCGCGCCGTAGAGAACCTCCGGCACATCGCCGTGGGCGACGAACTCGAACTCCACGCCCTTTTTCAGGGCATAGGCGTGAAACACGGCCGCCAGGCGCGACAGGGCCTTGGAGAAGTCGAAGTGTTTGAATTCGATCCGCACCGCGTCGGATTCGAGCATGGTCAGGTCCAGGAGCTGGTCGAAAAGCCCGGCGAGCTGCGCGGCTCCATCGTGAAGGGGTCGGATCAGTTCAAGCCGCTCGGGGTCGGTGTCGATTTCGAGGAGCAGACTGGACAATCCCATGATGTGGTTGAGCGGCGTGCGAAGCTCGTGGCTGATGTTGGCCAGGAAGGCGGATTTCGCCCGGCTGGCCTCGTCGGCTTTTTCCTTGCTCTTTTCGAGTTCGAAGGTCCGCTGCCGGACCTTTTCCTCAAGTTCGCGGTTCTGGTTGTACAGGGCGAGGTGGGTCTTGACCCGAGCCTGGACGATGGCCGGATTGACCGGCTTGGTGATGTAGTCCACGGCCCCGAGCGCCAGTCCCTTGGCCTCGTCTTCGCTCTGCGATCTGGCCGTGATGAAGATGATCGGGATTTGCGCGGTCCGCTCTTCGCTCTTGATCCGTTTGCAGACCTCGTAGCCGTCCATCTCGGGCATCATGATGTCCAGGAGGATGATGTCGGGGAGCGTGTTGCGGAGGATTTCCAGCGCCGTAAGCCCGTTAAGCGCCACAAGGAGTTTGTAGTCGTCCTTGAGAACATCGACCAGAAGATCGATATTCAGACGGTTGTCGTCGACTATTAGGACGGTGGGGCGTTCACTCGTGTCCATTGCGGCTCCATTGATTAAGGGACTACCATCAATGAAATTACCGCATTTTTCACCTCTGAGCAAGAAAGTCCGCTTAATTCCCTTTTCAGGGAGCGTGCTGGATCAGAGCCCCTTCTTGGGATTGAAGTCCTGGCCCAGCGCGGCAGGGGCTTCAATGGACCACCCCTTGGACAGGCTTTTGAGGACCGGGTAGCGGCGCACGATGTCCTGAATCCAGCCCATGCGGCCCATGTTTACGGCCAACAGGGTCAGAATCATCATGGGGAAGGGGGCCACCTGGAAGACCGGAGCCGGGATGGACGGGAATATCTCCTGGAGGTGAATGCCGGACACCTGCAGGGCGGCGAAGAAGAACGCGCCGAGCGCTGTGCGCACCGGGTGCCAGCCTCCGAAGATGACGATGGCCAGGGCGATCCAGCCCGCGCCCTCGCAGCCCTGCGGCCTGCCCCAGCCGGGCTTCACGGCCAGGGAGTACGCGCCCCCCGCAAGCCCCACCAGGGCTCCGCCCGCCAGACAGTAGTACAGGCGCACCAACCGGACCCGGATGCCGCGTCCGAAGGCCGCTCGTGGGGATTCGCCCACGGCGCGCAGGCGCATACCGCCCTCGGTGCGGAACATCCACCACCAGCAGAAGGCGATGGCTCCGAGGCTCATGTAGACCACCGGGGACTGCGAGCCGAAGATCAGGCCGACGAAGGGGACGTCGCCCGCGCCGGGGATGGTCCACAGGCCGAGGTCCGGCCCGGGCTGCCGGGAGAAATTGTGGCCGAGAAAGTAGGCCAGGTCGCGGGAGAGCAGTGTCAGGATGAAGCCGACCGCGAGCTGGGACTGGCCGAGATAGATGCCGATGACGCCGAGCACGCCCGCGATGGCCGCGCCGACCGCAGCGCCCGCCAGCATCCCGAGCCAGGGGGAGTCGAAGGTGGCGGAGCAGGCGAAGGCGGCCATGGCGGCCAGCAGGATGGAGCCGTCCAGCGAGAGGTTAACGATGCCCGCTTTTTCGGTCAGGGTCTCTCCCAGGGTGGCGAGGACCAGGGGAGCTCCGGCCATGAGGATGGCGGCGATGGTCAGGGCGAAGGTATCCATTTAATCCGTCTCCTTCCTTTGCTTGAGCCATAGCCTCAGTCCCTGCACGATGAACAGGGAGAGGACCATGATGCCCTGGATCACGCCGGACAGGGAGGAGTCCAGGCCGAGTTGCAGGGGCAGTTGGATGGAGCCCACGTTGAGAATGGCGAAGAAGAGGCAGATGAACGGCACAAGGGAAAGCCTGAACGAGGCCATCATGCTCACCAGCAGGGCGGTGTAGCCGTAGCCCGAGGAAATGTTGGGCAGCAGCCTGTGATACACGCCGAGGACCTGGGTGGCTCCGGCCAGTCCGGCCAGCCCGCCGCAGAGCATGAATGCCTGGAGCAAACGGCGGCGCGGTCCCAGGGAGAACAGGGTGGCGGCCTTGGGATTCTCGCCCACGGCGCGCAGCTTGAGCCCCCACTTGGTGCGGTGGAGCAGGATGTAGACCAGGATGAGAGCCGCCACGGCCAGGGCGAGGCCCACCCAGCTCACCGACATGTTGCCGAGCCTGGGCAGCCACAGGGATATGTCCAGGGGTTGGGTTCCGGACATGGACGCCACGCCGGGCCGTTTCCATGGCCCGAATATGAGCCACAGGGTGACGCCGAGGGCCACGAAATTGAGGCCGAGGCCGGAAAATATCTCATGCACCCGGCCGAAGACGCGCAGCAGTCCGGCCAGCAGCGCCCAGAGCGCGCCGCCCGCAACGGACGCGGCCAGGGCCAGGGCGATGACCCAGGCGGAGCCGCCGTCGTCGAAGGGACGCAGGGCAGCGGTGCAGAAGATGGCGCCCATGATGACCTGGCCTTCCACGCCGATGTTCCACAGCCGGGCCGTGAACGGGATGAGCAGCCCGACCGAACACAGGGTCAGCGGAACCCAGCCTGCGAGCACGCGGCCAACCTTGGACCAGGAGCTCAGGCCGCCCTGGAACAGCACGTAGATGGTTTTCAGGGGAGGAGCTCCCGAGGGCAGGGCCACGATTACGGTCAGGGCCAGGGCCAGGAGCAGGGCCAGGGCGAGCCAGCCGGTCTGAATCAGGAGGGATTCGCGGTTCATGCCTTGGCCTCCTTGAGTTCGTCGTATCGCTTGCCCGCCATGAGGGCGCCGACCACTTCCATGGAGATGTCCTCACCTTCGACCACGGCGGCCATGGTCCGGTCGTAGAAGACGATGACCCTATGGCTGTGTTCGAGCACTTCCTCCAGGTCCGGTGAGAAAAAGATCAATGTGGCCCCTTCGGCACAGCGCCGTTTCAGGTGGTTCCAGACCTGTCTGGCCGATCCCGCGTCCAGGCCGCGCGTGGGGTGTTCCATGAGCAGGAGCTTGGCCTCGTCGGGAATGAGCGAGAGCAGGAGGCGCTGCTGGTTGCCGCCGGACAGTTCGGCCGCGTGGGTGTCAGGGTGGGCCTGGAGATTGAATTTGTCCACGCATTGGGAGCGGTAGAATTCGGTCAGGTCGCCGTGTCGGTCCGGGAAGGCGAGGGTGATGTGTTCCATGAGGTTCAGGTCGGGGAACAGGGCGAGCGCGAGCCGGTCGGCAGGCACGAACTGGACTCCTGCCTTGCGCAGTCCGGCAAAATTGTTGGAGGCGTGGTTGACGCCGTCCAGATCGAAGGAGCCGCCGGGCATACGGTCCAGGCCGCACAGGCCGCGCAGGAACAGTTCCTGGCCGGAGCCGTCGAGCCCGGCCAGCCCGATGCATTCTCCCGGTCTGGCGGTGAAATTCAGTCCGCCCATGGAATACTTCGGACCGGCGAAAAGCACGTCGTGCATGTCCAGGCGGGGCTTGCCCGTGTCGGCGGGCAACTCGGGCATGGGCTCCACCTCGCCGTCGGCGGCCTCGCCGAACATGAGGGAGACCAGCTCTTTCTCGCCATAGGGCGGAGTAAGGGTGCCGACCAGGGCTCCCTGGCGCATGACGAAGATGGAGTCGGCCATCTCGAAGGCCTCGGAAAGCTTGTGGGTGACGAGGACGATGGTGTGCCCCTCCTCGCGCGCCAGCTTCATGAGCAGGTCGAAGAGATCCTGCTTCTGCTCGGGAGTGATGCCGGTGGTGGGCTCGTCCAGGATCAGGGTGGTGGCCCCGAGGTCGAGCAGGCGCAGCAGTTCGAGAAGCTGCCGTTCGCCCACGGTCAGGCTGGACACCGGCTCGTCGGGCAGGAAACAGGCGTCCAGGCGGTAGGAGAGCTCGCCGATGATGTCGACCACTTCCCGTTTGCTGCGCTTGGGCGCGCCGAGCTGGAAGTTCTCCCAAACGGGCATGGCCGGAAAATCCAGCGGGTCCTGGTAGAGCATCCCGACGCCCTTTTCGCGGGCCAGGGCCGGAGTCAGGTGGCTCAGGGATTCCTCGTTGATGACCAGTTCGCCGGATGTCGGCCGGGTATGCCCCGCGAGGATGCGCATGAGCGTGGACTTGCCCGCGCCGTTTTCGCCGACGAGAGCGTAGATACGGCCGGGTTCGAGGGTCAGGCTGATGCCGTCGTTGGCCCGAACCCGGCCGTAGTGTTTATGTATGTCGTTGAGAACGATCATCCCTATTCGGGGGAGGACAGGCCTTCCATGCCTTCAAGCAGTTGTTCCATGTACCAGATCTGCTTGTCGGTGGCCGTCTCTCCGGCTTTCAGGAACGGAGAGCCGTCCTGGTAGTTGAGCGGGCCGGTGAACAGGTTCAGCTCGCCGGAACCCATCTTGGCGATGAACTTGTCGAGCGCGGCCTTGACCTCGGGGGTGACGCCGGGACCGGCCATGAAGCCCACCGGGGACTTGTCGTGGTTGTTGTAGTCGGCCCAGTAGGGAGCTTCCCACTCGAAGCCGGGCTTGTAGGTGCCGGCGGCCACGGTCTTGGCCAGGCGCAGGAAGCCGGGACCCCAGTTGAAGTAGGGGACGCCGAGGCAGATATCGCCCTGGCCTTCGCAGGCCTTCTCGTAGTCGTAGGGCAGGGCCCAGACCTTCTTGCCCGCGTCGGCGCGCTGCTTGGCGACGATGACGTTGTCCGGGGTATCGATGCCGGAGATGACCACGTCGTAACCGGAATCATAGAAGGAACCGGCCACCTGGGTCGGGTCGGCGGTCACGCCGGGGATGTTGAACCAGAAGCCGATCCACTTGACGTTGAAGGTCAGGTCCTTGGCGTCCATGCCGCGCACTTCGGTCCAGGCGTAGCGCGCGCCCAGGTAGGCGGCGGACATCAGGCGGCGGGTCTCCTCGTTGATGAGCGGGCCGACCACGCCGATCTTGCCGGTCTGGGTGGTCATGGCGGCGGTGAATCCGGCGAGCATCTTGGAGTAGATCATCTTGGCGAACAGGTTGCCCAGGTTGGCCGGAGCCTTGCCGGACCATGCGGAGTCGCCGGAGGCGTGCACGAAAATCTTGTCGGGGTGCATGGAGGCGGCTTCCAGGATGCCGTCCTTCATGTCGTCGGAACCGGCGATAATCAGGTCCGCGCCCTTTTCAATCAGGTCGTCGACGACCTGCGGGATGGTCAGGCCGGGGCGGTCCGCCGGGTTGACCTTGTCGAGGTAGATCAGCTTGGCGCCGTCCATGTGGGCTTCGACGTACTTGCCGCCCTCGTACTGCGCCTGGCTGTAGCCCTTGTCGTTATAGGGGCCGACCAGGATCAGGCCGATGGTGAAATCCTTGGCGAAAGCCAGCCCGGACATGAGCAAAAGCGCGCTCGCGGCCAGGGCCAGCAGCATGGTGAAACGTTTCATCCTCTCCTCCATGTTCGATGCCCGCCCGTGACGGTGCGCGGCGAATGCTGCGGGCTGTTGTTGTGTCGCGGTCCCGGACGGGGCCCGCAAAAAAGCGGCGGGAACGGTGTAGCCGACACTCCCGCAAAAGTCTATTCTTGGATTAGAAGCCGGGGTCGTGTCAACAGCTTACTGTTTGTACAAATAATATGATAATGCGCTCCGAAAGCTCCCGTTCGGGGGGAAAGCGTCCGGATTAGCTTGACCCCGGCGATAGTATGTCCTATGTTGCCGACAGTCAGCTGGATGACGCATATGCAGCCGCGTAGCTTTTTAAGGAATGCCGCGCGGCCTGTATCTTTTTTGTTACCCGGCGACGAAATCACTTTAGAGAGGTTTTTGACCATGGATCGCGTTCCCATTTCTAAGCAAGGGTTTGAAAAGATCACCAAGGAGCTTGAGGACCTCAAGGCCCAGCGTCCGGCAATCATCCAGGCCATCGCGGAAGCTCGTGCGGAGGGGGACCTCTCCGAGAACGCGGGGTACGATGCCGCCCGTGAGCGGCAGGGGATGTTGGAAGCCCGTATCAGCTACATCAATTCCCGTATGCCGTTGTTCGACGTCCTCGATCTGGATTCTCTCTCCGGCGAACGGGCCATCTTCGGCGCCACCGTTGAGGTGGAGGATATCGATACCGAGGAGCGGCGCATCTTTACTCTGCTCGGCCCCGACGACGCGGATCACAAGAAGGGCTCCATCTCCGTGCTCTCTCCCATGGGACAGGCCCTTCTGGGCAAAGAGGAGGGTGACGAGATCATCGTGGACGCCCCCCGCGGCCGCATTGAATACGAAATCGTTTCCGTTGAGTTCCTCGGCGCGGCCGGACTGAACCTCAGATAGTGCGAAAGCCGCATCTTGCATGACCCGCCCCGTCGTCTTCCGGCGACGGGGCTTTTATTTATAATGAAACCCACACCCATCCGTTTCACCGGGGAATTCGACTCCGCAGTCGCCTGCCGGGGCGGGTGCGCCCGCTGCGGCAGGGAGCATGTCCTGCCGTTCGGGCCCGCGCGCGGCCCCGCGCTCGCCCTGTTCGAGCGGATGGAGCGGGAAGGGCGCATCGATTTCGACGCGCCCGAGCCCGACCCGAGGTTCTCCACGGAGTACCTCCACGGCGAGGCGGGCGGACAGATGTTCGGCGTGCTTGCCGCCCGTGACGACTCGGGCGCGACCTTCGTCCTCAAGGCCTTCTCCGGCCAATACAACTCAGTATGGGAAGTGGACGGATGGGTCCCGCCGTTGCTGGACACGGTCCGGTTCCGGCGCGACACCTTCGAACCGGAGCAGCGGATCAAGGCCATGGGCAGGGAAATCGTCGGGCTGCCTCAGGGGTCGCCCGCCCGCGACCTGCTCATCTACCGGCGCAGGAAGGCTTCGGCCGCTCTCATGCGGGAGATACACGCCATGTACCGGCTGCCCAACTTCCGGGGCGAAACCGTTCCGTTGCCGCAGGCGGTGTTCCCGGCAGGCAATCCGCCCACGGGCACGGGCGACTGCTGTGCGCCCAAGCTGCTCGGCTGGGCCGCCCTCAACGGCCTGACGCCGCTGGGGCTGGCGGAATTCTATTTCGGCAGGACGAATAGGTCGGGTTCAAAGGAGCACGGCCAATTCTACACGTCCTGCCTGGACAAGTGCGGCCGTATCTTCGGCTTCATGCTCTGCGGTCTGGAGGATGCATGACCACGTCGGAAGGATTGAACATCGTATTCGAGGACGACGCCGTGGTGGTCGTCGACAAGCCGTCCGGCCTGCTTTCCGTTCCCGGAAAGGGCGAGGCCAACCAGGACAGCGTCGCAACCCGGCTCAAGGCCATGCGGCCCGAATGCATCGACCAGCCCTCGGTCCACCGCCTGGACCAGGACACTTCCGGCCTGCTGGCCCTGGCCCTGACAGCGGAGGCCCACCGCGACTTGTCCATGCAGTTCATGGACCGGCTGGTGGGCAAGCGGTATATCGCCCTCATCGACGGCGTCGTCAGGGAATCGGGCGGGATCATCGAGCTCAAGTTCCGTTTGGACCCGGACAACCGCCCCTATCAGGTCTATGATCCGGTGAACGGCAAGCCCGCCGTGACCCGCTGGCGCAGCCTCGGCGTCGAAAACGGCCGCACCCGCGTCGAGTTCATGCCCCATACCGGCAGGACCCACCAGCTCCGGCTGCATTCGGCTCACAAGAAGGGGCTGGGTTTCCCCATCGTCGGAGACCGCCTCTACGGCACCGGCACGGGCCCCGGACAGCTCAAACTCCATGCCTCGCTTCTGCGGTTCCGCCATCCCGTCACCCGCGTCCCCCTCGAATTTGTCTCCCCGGCTCCGTTTTGACCCGTCTTCGGTTACACGCAAAACGGCCGATAATGCCATTTTTGTGCTTTCCTTTCGGCGGCTCGGGAAAGACCGTTCGCGCCTTCCAAAATACCCGGGGTTACGGCCTTTTTCGCTTGCCAATTCCGTAACAGACTTCCCCTGCTAAATTGCAGTGTTGTGTGAAAACGGAATTTTTTTTGCAAATTTGTTATACAGGAAGGCCGAAAAAGGGGCGAAAAACTACATTTTCGTAGTAATTCCCGGTCGGCTGAAAATTTGAATCGACGCATCTTGTTGAATATACGACCTTTTCCCTGTTTGGCATACAACTTGGTACAGAGGGCGTCTAGACAACAAGGGTCAGGCGCCCTTTGGCCGGCCGGACGCCGGAAAACCCACATCCAATTGCCTGAAGGAGCATTACATGAGCGGATATCAGACTCGTCAGAACGCGATCAATGCGGTGACCAACTACAAACCCAGCATCGAGCCTCTGAATTTCGCGGAGACCTCTCCGGCCGAGATCTTTGGTTCCAACGTCTTCAGCGACAAGGTCATGAAGGGGATGTTGCCCAAGGAAGTCTACAAGTCCCTGATGAATACCAAGATGACCGGCGAGAAGCTGGACCCCTCCGTGGCCGGTCCCGTTGCCGCCGCCATGAAGGAATGGGCCATGTCCAAGGGCGCAACCCATTACACTCACGTATTCTACCCCCTGACCGGCCTGACCGCCGAGAAGCATGACGGCTTCCTGAACCCCGACGGCGAGGGCGGCGCCATCGCCGAATTCGACGGCAAGCTGCTGATCCAGGGCGAGCCCGACGCTTCCTCCTTCCCGTCCGGCGGCCTGCGCGCCACCTTCGAGGCCCGCGGCTACACCGCCTGGGACGTGACCAACCCTGCCTACATCCTTGAGAACACCAACGGCACCTTCCTGTGCATCCCCACCGCGTTCGTCTCCTGGAAGGGACACGCCCTGGACAAGAAGACCCCGCTGCTGCGTTCCAACCAGGCCCTGAACAAGGCCGGTCGTCGTTTCCTCAAGGTCTTCGGCACCGACGACGGCTCCATGGTCGTGTCCAACGCCGGTCCCGAGCAGGAATACTTCCTGCTGGATCGCAACTTTTTCTTCGCCCGTCCCGACCTGATGGTCTGCGGACGGACCCTGTTCGGCGCCAAGCCCTCCAAGGGCCAGGAGCTGGACGACCACTACTTCGGCGCCATTCCTCGCCGCGTGCTCTCCTTCATGATGGAGGTCGAGCGTGAGCTGTACAAGCTGGGCGTGCCGGTCAAGACCCGCCACAACGAAGTCGCTCCCGGCCAGTTCGAGATCGCTCCGGTCTACGAGCAGTCCAACCTGGCCACCGACCACAACCAGATGGTCATGACCACCCTGAAGTCCGTGGCCAAGAAGCACGGCATGGCCTGCCTCCTGCACGAGAAGCCCTTCGCCGGCATCAACGGTTCCGGCAAGCACCTGAACTACTCCATCTCGACCGCCACCCAGGGCTCCCTGTACGCTCCGGGCAAGACCCCGCATGAGAACATGCAGTTCCTGGCGGTCACCGCGGCCACCATCCGCGCCGTCGAGAAATTCTCCAAGCTGCTGCGCGGCGTGGTCGCCTCCGCAGGCAACGACCATCGCCTGGGCGCCAACGAAGCGCCTCCGGCCATCATCTCCGTCTTCCTGGGCGACGAGCTTGCCGAGATCTTCAACCAGATCGAACTGGGCGACCTCAAGGGCTGCAAGTCCAAGGGCTGCCTTGAGGTGGGCGTCGACACCCTGCCCCCGCTGCCCATGGATTCCGGCGACCGCAACCGTACCTCCCCGTTCGCCTTCACCGGCAACCGCTTCGAGTTCCGCGCGGTCGGCTCCAACCAGTCCATCGCCGGCGCTCAGGTTGCCCTGAACACCATCATGGCCGACTCCCTGGACTTCGTCACCGAAGAGATCCTCAAGATCACCGGCGGCAAGAAGGCCGGTCTGAAGGCCGCTTGCCAGAAAGTCCTCCAGGACATCATGAAGAAGCACGGCCACGTGATCTTCAACGGCGACGGCTACGCCGACGCCTGGCAGAAGGAAGCGGCCAAGCGTGGCCTGCCCAACCTGAAGACCACCCCGGACGCGCTGCCCGCCATGATCGGGAAGGACGTGATCGAGGTCTTCGAGAAGTACGGCGTCCTGTCCAAGGATGAGCTGCACTCCCGCTACGAAATCTACCATGAACAGTACAACCAGCACATCGTCACCGAGTCGCTGCTGGTCGTGAAGATTGCCAAGACCATCATCCTGCCCGCCGCCATCCGCTACCAGGGCGAACTGGCCCAGGTCGCCGCCTCCATCAAGGCCGCAGGCATCGAGCCCCGTACCATCCTGCTCCAGGAAGTCACCGACAAGCTGCGTGACCTCCAGCAGAACATCCTGGCCCTGGACTCGATCATCGCCAAGGATGAGTTCGATTCCCCTGAAGAGGACGCCAAGTACAAGGTCACCAAGACCCTGCCCGCCATGCTCGCCGTCCGCGAAGTGGCCGACAGCCTCGAGGGCATCGTCGCCGACGATCTCTGGCCGCTGCCCAGCTACCAGGAAATGCTCTTCATTAAGTAGTAAGCGCGTCACAGAACACGAAAAAAGGGGCTCCGGGAAACCGGAGCCCTCTTTTTTCGTGTTCTGTGACGCGGCGCGGCTTTCGAGAGCGGGCCATCTGCACATTTTCCGAAGGGGGGAAGTGGATTGCTGCAGGGGAGGGAGAGTCTCTTTCGAGAGGGCTTTGCCCACGAATTGCTCCAAAGGTGGGAAAAAGAGGGTGGCGCGTGGGTGAGGTGCGGACGGCCGGGCGTGCAAAGTCCGCGAAGCGGCAATAAAAAGTTTGGGAAAAGAAGGGGATGGGGGTCCGGGGGAAGGGGAGGAAAGAACGGTACAGTCCGGGTACATAGGTAACACATTAGTCCGGGAACATGGGTAACACTTTGGGCATGGAAGCCTGGAGGTGCACATGCCCTGGAAAGAGGT